>NZ_PDZN01000009.1:0-244935 GCF_002735765.1 Janthinobacterium sp. BJB304 | reverse complement strand
GCGACCAAGCCATCGGTACAGTAAACGTAAAAACGGCGCCGATGGCGCCGTTTTTTATTGCGTAGGTTGGATTAGCGCGCAGCGCGTAATCCAACAATGCCAGAGCAAACGTGATGCCAATTCCGCTCGTCGGCTTACGCTGCGCTAAGCCGACCTACGCCGACCTGCGTCTGGCCTACGCTTGGCCTACGTCAACCTGCGATCTGCTTAGGCCAGCTGGCTCAGCTGCAGGACGACTATTCGTTCAGCATCGATGCAGCCATGTTCGAAGCGACCAAGCCATCGGTACAGTAAACGTAAAAACGGCGCCGATGGCGCCGTTTTTTATTGCGTAGGTTGGATTAGCGCGCAGCGCGTAATCCAACAATGCCAGAGCAAACGTGATGCCAATTCCGCTCGTCGGCTTACGCTGCGCTAAGCCGACCTACGCCGACCTACGTCTGGCCTACGCCAACCTGCGATCTGCTTAGGCCAGCTGGCTCAGCAAGGTCTCGGCATTCGACACTTCAAACTTGCCGCCCTGCTCGACGTTCAATTGCGTCACGACGCCATTGTCGACCAGCATCGAGTAGCGCTGCGAGCGCGTGCCCATGCCGTGCTTGGAAAAATCGGCGTCCAAGCCCAGGGCCTTGCTGTAGGCGGCGTTGCCGTCAGCCATCATGCGTACGACGCCGGTGGCTTTCTGGTCGCGGCCCCAGGCGCCCATCACGAACGCGTCGTTGACGGAGATGCACCAGATTTCATCGACGCCCTTGGCTTTCAGGTCGGCGGCGTGCTTGACGTAACCTGGCACGTGCTGTGCGGAGCAAGTCGGGGTGTAGGCGCCTGGCAGGCCGAAGATGGCGATCTTCTTGCCCTTGACCAGGTCTTGCACGTTGAACGTGTTCGGGCCCAGTGCGCAACCTTCGGTTTCGCTTTCGATGAATTCGGCCAGGGTGCCTTCTGGCAGGGTGTCGCCGATCTTGATGGTCATGTTGACTCCTTGTGTACTGTCGGTTAAGGACGCCGCCCGCTCCATGGAGCGGACGGCGCCCGTGATCTGGTTCTGCCGGCATGATGCCGGCACTGCGCGATAGTATGCCTGACTTGCCGTATTTGTGCAGAAAGCGGCCGGAAAGGCAAAGCCAAAAATCAAAAAACGGCAAAAAAAACGGCGGCCCTCAGGCCGCCGTCATCGTTACTGACATCAGATCACCTTAATCTGCTTGCTTACGCAGGAAGGCGGGGATGTCGTAGGTTTCCATGCCATTCTTTTCCATCGCGCGCACCTGCTCGGAAGCCGACTCGCGGCGCCATACTGCCGGCGCCTTCATGCCGTCGAAACCGGCTGCCGGCGTGGCCACGCCAACCGTCGTCGTCGCCGCTTGCGCGCTACCCATGGCAGCCGACGGGGTCAGCGGGCTGTTGTGGGTGCCGGTGCGCAGCACTTGCTGCGGTACCAGCTGGATGTTTTTCTTCGCGCGGCCCAGGCCCGTGGCCACCACGGTAACCCGGATATCGTCGCCCATGGCGTCGTCGTAGGCGATACCTTGCGCTATCGACGCGTCCGGCGCGGCAAACGCGCGCACGGCGGCCATGACTTCCTTGATCTCCTTGCCTTTCAAGCCACGGCTGGCCGTGACGTTGACCAGCACGCCGCGCGCGCCAGAGAGATCAATGCCGTCCAGCAGCGGCGAAGCGACAGCCTGTTCGGCGGCGATGCGCGCGCGGTCGACGCCGGACGCCGTCGCCGTGCCCATCATGGCCTTGCCCTGCTCGCCCATGATGGTTTTCACGTCGTTGAAGTCGACGTTGATATGGCCAGGCACGTTGATGATTTCGGCGATGCCGGCCACCGCGTTGTTAAGCACATCATCGGCGTGCTGCATCCATTCCAGCATGCTTTCGTCTTCGTAGATCTCTTCCAGTTTTTCATTGAGGATGATGATCAGCGAATCGACGTGCAGGGACAGTTGCTCCAGGCCTTCGTCGGCGATGTCCATGCACTTCTGGCCTTCGTACGAGAATGGCTTGGAGACCACGGCCACCGTCAGCGCGCCCAGTTCCTTGGCCACTTCGGCCACGATAGGAGCGGCGCCCGTGCCCGTGCCGCCGCCCATGCCGGCGGCGATGAAGACCATGTGCGCGCCGCGCAGCGAATCGGCGATGCGCGCGCGCGATTCTTCGGCCAGCTGGCGGCCGACGGCAGGCTTCATGCCGGCGCCCAGACCGGTATCGCCGATCTGGATGATGTTGTGGGCCTTCGATGTCGACAGGGCCTGTGCGTCGGTGTTGGCGGCAATGAACTCCACGCCCGACATGCCTTTGTTGATCATGTGTTGGACTGCATTGCCACCCGCACCGCCGACGCCGACGACCTTGATGACGGTACCTAAAGCTGTGTTATCGACCATATCGAACTCCATGATGTGCTCCTATCAGATGCGGTTTCCAAGCGCCAGGCCTCATATTGGTAGGAGAACTGGAGATTGAAAACTGCGGTTAAATATAAAATAAAGTTATGTGTGTGTACCTGCGATGCTGCCAAAAAACCTGTACTGCCGGGCGTAAATCATGCCCTTAAAAATTCCCTAAAAACCATTCCTTCATGCGCTGCCAGACTGCCTTCACCGAGCCGTCCTGACGCGTCACGATGTGGCCGCGCAGGTATTGCTTCTTCGCTTCCAGCAGCAGGCCCAATACCGTGGCATAGCGCGGACTGCGCACCACGTCGGCCAGCTGGCCCCGATACTCGGGCGTGCCCAGGCGCGCCGGTTTCAGGAAAATATCTTCGGCCATTTCCACCATGCCGGGCATGATGGACGTGCCGCCCGTGAGCACGATGCCCGACGACAGCACGCCTTCGTAGCCGGATTCGCGCACCACCTGGTGCACCATCGCGAACAGCTCCTCGACCCTCGGCTCGATCACTGCCGCCAGCGCCTGGCGCGACAGGTTGCGCGGGCCGCGGTCGCCCAGGCCCGGCACTTCCAGCGATTCGCCGGGGTCGGCCAGGACCTGCTTGGCCACGCCATAGCGGATCTTGATTTCTTCCGCTTCCGCGGTCGGGGTACGCAAGGCCATGGCGATGTCGTTGGTGATCTGGTCGCCGGCGATGGGAATGACTGCCGTATGGCGGATCGCGCCATCGGAAAATACCGCCACATCGGTCGTGCCGCCGCCGATGTCGATCAGCACCACGCCCAGTTCCTTCTCGTCGGGCGTGAGCACCGCATCGGCGGACGCCATCGGCTGCAGGATCAGGTCCGACACTTCCAGCCCGCAGCGGCGCACGCACTTGACGATGTTCTGCACCGCCGACACGGCGCCGGTGACGATATGCACCTTCACCTCCAGGCGGATGCCGCTCATGCCGATAGGCTCGCGCACATCTTCCTGGCTGTCGACGATGAACTCTTGCGGCACCGTGTGCAGCAATTGCTGATCGGTCGGAATGTTAACCGCTTTTGCCGTCTCGATGACGCGCGCCACGTCGGTCGCCGTCACTTCCTTGTCCTTGATGGCCACCATGCCGCTGGAATTGAAGCTGCGGATATGGCTGCCCGCAATGCCCGCGTACACATTGCGGATCTTGCAGTCGGCCATCAGCTCGGCCTCTTCCAGCGCGCGCTGGATGGACTCCACCGTGGCCTCGATATTGACCACTACGCCTTTTTTCAGGCCCTTCGATTCGTGCTGGCCCAGCCCGATCACTTCGTGGCGCCCATCGGACATCACTTCGGCTACCACCGCCACCACTTTCGAGGTGCCGATGTCGAGGCCGACGATCAGGTTTTTCGCGTCTTTTGTCATTTCTTTCGCCTAGTTTTTTGGGCTATTAATTGATTAATTGAGTATTCGGTTAAGCCGGTTTTTTAATCGGACTGCCATTTTTCTTCTTGATCGCCGGCGCCGGCCTGCCATCCTTGCCTTCGGCCGGTATCACCAGGCCGGCTGAACTGAGCGCCAGGCCATTCTGGTAGCGCATATCGATCGTGTCGATATTTTCCAGCCGGCTTGCCAGCTGCGGGTAGATACCCACCAGCCGGTCGACCCGCGCTTTCAGGGTTGTATGATTCTGCTCGCGCCCCAGCGCCACGCTCATGCCGTTATTCAGTTTCACCGTCCACGCATAGCGGCTCGACAGCGACAGGGTTTCCGGCACCATCTTCAACGGCGCAAACCACTTTGCCAGCTGCACGTAGGTGGCCAGCACTTCCTTCTCGCTGCCATCGGGGCCGGCAAACGCAGGCAACTCATGGTCGTCTTCGGCTTCGGCCACATTGGCTGTAAACACATCGCCCTTGACCGACAGCAGGCGTCCATCTTCGCCCCAAGTGCCCAGCGCCTCGTGTTCTTCCAGCGCCACGATCAACTGGTTCGGCCACTCGCGCCGCACGCTGGCGCGGCGCACCCAGGGCACCGATTCAAACACGCCGCGCACG
Source organism: Janthinobacterium sp. BJB304 (assembly GCF_002735765.1). Lineage (NCBI taxonomy): Bacteria > Pseudomonadati > Pseudomonadota > Betaproteobacteria > Burkholderiales > Oxalobacteraceae > Janthinobacterium > Janthinobacterium sp. BJB304. The sequence goes on along the minus strand of NZ_PDZN01000009.1, from coordinate 240,511 downwards.
CTTTCCAGATTGGTCGTGAAAAAATTGCCCTTGATGCGGCCCAGTGTGCCGCTGCGCAGGGTCAGGTAATTCACGTGGCGCAGGCCCTTGTCGTCCGCGCTTTCCACCTTGATCGTGCGCAGGTCGAACATGGGACGCTGCGACACCCACCAGACGCCGGCGGCCACGCACACGACCAGAACCGCGGCCAGCAAGCCGTTGGCAGTCGTATTGAGGCTTTTAGCGTCATGCCACATATCAGCGCTGTCCCTTGTGCATTTTCAGGCTTGCGCCGGAAACGATTTCCAGGCACAGGTCTTCATAGCTGGTGCCTTCCGCGCGCGCCGCCATCGGCACGAGCGAGTGGCCCGTCATGCCTGGCGACGTATTCACTTCCAGCAAAAACAGCTTGCTGTCGGCCGCGCGCATCAGCACATCGACCCGTCCCCAGCCTTCGCAGCCGAGGGCGCGGTAGGCCGCCAGGGCGATGCGTTCCATCTCGGCGATGATCGCCGGGTCCAGCTGCGGCGGGCAGAAATACTGCGTATCGTCCGTGAAGTACTTGTTCTGGTAATCGTAATTGCCTTGCGGCGCGACGATTTCGATCGGCGGCAGCGCGCGCGCCGCGGCGCCCTTGCCCAGGATCGCGACGGTGAACTCGCGGCCCTTGATGAATTCCTCGGCCAGCACCGAATCATCGAGGCCGGCGGCGATGTCGTAGGCCGCCTGGAAGGCCGAGGCCTCGTTGACCGTCGTGATGCCGATGCTCGAGCCTTCATGCGGCGGCTTGACGATCAGCGGCAAGCCCAGTTCCGCGGCGACCTTGGCCAGGTCGGAGCTGTCGTCCAGCACCGCGTACTTCGGCGTCGGCAGCTCGTGCATCAGCCAGATCATCTTGGTATAGACCTTGTCCATGCCCACCGAGCAAGCCATCACGCCGCTGCCCGTGTACGGGATGCCCAGCTGTTCCAGCGCGCCCTGCAGGCTGCCGTCTTCGCCGAAGCGGCCGTGCAGCGCGATGAAGACGCGGTCAAACTTCTCAGCGGCCAGTTCGGCCAGGCTGCGTTCGCCCGTGTCGAAGCCATGCGCATCCACGCCATGGCTTTTCAAAGCGGCCAGCACGCCCGCGCCGGACATCAGCGACACTTCGCGCTCGGCCGAGCGGCCGCCGAACAGGACGCCGACCTTGCCCAATTGTTTAACGTCGATAGCTGAAGCTTGGTTCACGTCAGGCCTTTACAGTGTGAGATTGATACGTTGTCAGTTGATTCGGGATGCCGCTGATGGAACCGGCGCCCATGGTCAGCACGACGTCGCCGTCGCGCGCCACGCTCATGATGGTGTCGGCCATGTCCGTCATGGACTCGACGAAAATCGGCTCGATCTTGCCGCGCGCGCGCAGCGCATGCGCCAGTGCGCGGCCGTCGGCGGCGACGATAGGCGCCTCGCCCGCCGCATACACTTCGGACAAGAGCAGCACGTCGGGCGCACCCAATACCTTGACGAAATCCTCGAACAGGTCGCGCGTGCGGCTGTAGCGGTGCGGCTGGAACGCCAGCACCAGGCGGCGGCCAGGATAGGCGGCGCGCGCGGCGGCCAGGGTCACTTCCGTTTCCACCGGATGGTGGCCGAAATCGTCGACCAGCGCGAAAGTGCCGCCGTTCGGCAGCGCCACGTCGCCATAGCGGGTAAAACGGCGGCCCACGCCGGAAAACTCGGCCAGGCCCTGCTGCGTGGCGCTGTCGGCGATGCCGATTTCGCGCGCGATGGCGATCGCCGAGCAGGCATTCTGCACATTGTGCATGCCGGGCTGGTTCAGCACCACGTCGAGGTCCGGATAACCTTCCTGCAGCACGGTGAAATGCATTTCCAGGCCCACGGCGCGCGCGTTGATGGCGCGCACTTGCGCGTCTTCCGCGAAACCGTAGGTGGTGACGGGCTTGGTGACGGACGGGATGATGGCGCGCACGTGCGGATCGTCGATGCACAGCATGGCGCGGCCATAGAACGGCAAGCGGTGCGTGAACTGCACGAAGGCCTGCTTGAGCTTCTCGAAATCGTGCTCGTAGGTGTCCATGTGATCAGCGTCGATATTCGTGATCACTTCGATCATCGGCGTCAGGTTCAGGAACGAGGCGTCCGATTCATCGGCTTCGGCCACCAGGTAGTCGCCCGAGCCCAGCTTGGCGTTCGCGCCGGCGCTGGTCAGACGGCCGCCGATGACGAAAGTCGGGTCGAGACCGCCCTGCGCCAGCACGGAAGCGACCAGGCTGGTGGTGGTGGTTTTGCCGTGCGTGCCGGCGATGGCGATGCCGCGTTTCAGGCGCATCAATTCACCGAGCATCACGGCGCGCGGCACCAGCGGAATCTTGCGCGCGCGCGCGGCCGCCACTTCCGGATTGTCTTGCGGGACGGCGCCCGACGTCACTACCGCATCGGCGTCGCCGATGTTCTCGGCCGCGTGGCCGAGCATGACGGTCGCGCCCAGGCTCGCCAGGCGCTGCGTCGCCGCATTGCTGCCCAGGTCGGAGCCCGACACCTTGTAGCCGAGGTTGACCAGCACTTCGGCGATGCCGCTCATGCCGCTGCCGCCAATGCCGACAAAGTGGATATTGTTTACTTTATGCTTCACAGAGCTAACCTCATGCCAATTTTTCCAATACGTGTGCGATCGCCTCATTGGCGTCGCGCTTGCCTGCTGCCAGTGCCGCCTGCGCCATCTGCTGGCAGGTCTCGCGCGTCAAGGACGCCAGCAGAGTGCTCAGCGACACTGCACTCATTTCCGTCTGCGGCAGATGAATCGCCGCGCCTTGCTTCGCCATCCATTGCGCGTTGTCGCGCTGGTGGCTGGTGGTCGACGCCACCAGCGGCACGAGCACGCTGGCCACGCCGGCCGCCGTCAATTCCGACAAAGTGATCGCGCCCGCGCGGCAGATCACCAGGTCGGCCTCGGTATACGCCCTGGCCATGTCGTCGATGAAGTCGACCACGTTCGCTTGCACGCCCGCCTGCGCATATGCAGCGTGCAGGGCGTCGATATTCTTCTTGCCCGACTGGTGCGTCACCAGCGGGCGTTCGCCCTCCGGCATCAGCGCCAGCGCGGCAGGCAGGCTGTCGTTCAGCGCTTTCGCGCCCAGGCTGCCGCCCACCACCAGGATGCGCAGCGGTCCGCTGCGTCCCGCGAAACGCGAGGCAGGCGGCGCCATGGCGAGGATCTCGGCGCGCACGGGATTGCCCGTGACGACGGCCTTGCCGGCGGCGCTGCCGAAATCGGCGGGAAAACCGAAGCACACCTGCTGCGCCAGCGGCACCAGGGTCTTGTTCGACAGCAGCAGCGCCGCATCGGCATTGACCAGCACCAGCGGCACCCCCTTCAGACGCGCCATCAGGCCGCCCGGCACGGTGACGTAACCGCCCATGCCCATCACCACGTCCGGCTTGCGGCTGGCGATGAAACGGCGGATGGCAAAGAAGCTCGCCAGCATCCTGAAGCCACCCTGAATGGTGTGCGCCAGGCCCTTGCCGCGCATGCCGGAAAATTCGATGGCGTCCATGGGAATGCCGCTTTTCGGCACCAGTTCCTGCTCCATGCCATGGGTCGTGCCCAGCCAGCTCACTTCCCAGCCGCGCGCGCGCATCGTCTGCGCAATCGCCAGGCCCGGGAAGATATGGCCGCCGGTGCCGGCCGCCATGATCATCAGTCTTTTCGTCGTTTTCAAATTCGTCACGTTGTTCATAGCCGGCCTCCGCGCATCAGGATCCGGTTTTCGTAATCGATGCGCAGCAAAATCGCCAGGCCGATACAGTTAATCAGTACGCCCGTGCCGCCATAACTCATCAAGGGCAAGGTCAGTCCCTTGGTCGGCAGCAGACCCAGGTTCACGCCCATGTTGATGAAGGTCTGCACGCCGATCCAGATGGCGATACCTTTCGCCGTCAGGCCGGCAAAGGTCTGGTCGATGGCGATCGCCTGGCGGCCGATGTCGAAGGCGCGCTTGATAATCCAGTAGAACATGCCGATCACGACCAGCACGCCCACCAGGCCCAGTTCCTCGCCGATCACGGCCAGCAAAAAGTCCGTATGCGCTTCGGGCAGGTAGTGCAGCTTTTCCACGCTGCCGCCCAGGCCCACGCCAAACAGTTCGCCGCGCCCGAAGGCGATCAAGGAGTGCGTCAGCTGATACGCCTTGTTCAGCGCATTGTCTTCCTGCCACGGATCGAGATACGCGAAAAACCGCTCGCGGCGGAATTTCGACAGGGCGATGATGGTGACGAAGATCGCCGTCAGCATGGCGCCGATGCCGCCGAACCAGATGGCGTTGACGCCGCCCAAAAACAGGATGCCCATGGCGATGCAGACGATCACGCCGAAGGCGCCCAGATCGGGCTCCATCAGCAGCAGCAAGCCGACGAAGCTGACGGCCAGCGCCATCGGCATGAAGCCCTTGGTCAGCTTGTGCATGTATTCCTGCTTGCGCACCGTGTAGTCGGCCGCGTACAGCACCATCACCACCTTCATCAGCTCGGACGGCTGCGGCCGCAGACCCGGAAGATTCAGCCAGCGGCGACCGCCGTTGACCGACACGCCCAGGCCCGGTATCAGGACCATCACCAGCAGCACCAGGGTGCCGATGAACAGCCACGGCGCGATTTTTTGCCAGGTCGCGATGGGGATGCGGAACACCAGCGCGCCCGCGATCACCGACACGCCGATGAACAGCGCCTGGCGCACGACAAAATAATTGTTCGTGTAGGCGGCGAACTTGCGCGCGTCCGACAGCGAGATCGACGCCGAATACACCATCACCATGCCCAGCAACATGAGCAGCAGGACCACCCATACCAGCGGCTTGTCATAGTCCATCATCTTCGACTGCCGCGCGCGGCTATCCAGCGGCTTGGCAGCCGAGCCGGAACCAAAGCTGAAGGGCAGTTGGAAGGCCATCAGATATCCTGTCCGTTTTCCAGGGCGATGTCGCGCACGGCGTCGACAAACACCTGCGCGCGGTGCGCATAGTTCTTGAACATGTCCAGGCTGGCGCAAGCGGGCGACAGCAGCACGGCGTCGCCGGCCAGCGCCAGGCTGCTGGCGCGCTTGACGGCTTCCGGCAAGGTGGCGCAATCGATGATGTCCACGCCGGCCGGCTCGAGCGCCGCGCGCAAGGCTGGCGCATCGCGGCCGATCAGCACCACGGCGCGCACATAGCGCGAGACCGGTTCGGCCAGCGGCGAGAAGTCCTGTCCCTTGCCGTCGCCGCCGGCGATCAGCACCAGGCGCTGTTCCGCGCCGCCAAACGCCTTGCCCAGGCCGGACAACGCGGCCACTGTCGCGCCCACGTTGGTGCCCTTGCTGTCGTCGTAGTATTCGACCTCGCCCACGGCCGTGATCAGCTCCACGCGGTGCGGTTCGCCCTGGTATTCGCGCAAGCCATGCAGCAGCGGCGCGAACGGCAAGCCGATGGCGCGGCACAGGGCCAGCGCCGCCAGCGCATTCGAGGCGTTATGCTGGCCGCGGATTTTCAGCGCGTCGGCCGGCATCAGTTTCTTGGCCATCGTCGGCACCGGTTCCGGCGCCGGATCGTTCTTCCTGCGTTTTTTCTCGATCACTTCTTCGCTGGGCACGGCTTGCGCCAGCCAGAAGATACCGCGTTCATTGACCAGGCCAAAGCTGTCCACTTCCGCCGGCTCGCCCGTGCCGAAGGTGATCGTCTCGGCCAGCGGATCGGCCATGTGCATGACGGCCGCATCGTCGCGGTTCAGGATGCGCACGGTCTGCTCGCCGAAGATGCGCGCCTTGTCCTTGGCATACGCGGCCATGTCGCCATGCCAGTCCAGGTGATCCTGCGACAGATTCAGGACCGTGGCCGCATCGGCCTGCAGGCTGAACGTGGTGTGCAGCTGGAAGCTGGACAACTCGAGTATCCACGCCTGCGGCAAGGTGCCGGCGACGGGTTCCGCCGCTTCAGCGTCCGCATCCACCGGCTGCGGCGCAGGCTCGGCATCGAGCACTTCGCGCAGCACGTCCAGCGCGGCGGGGCTGATATTGCCGGCCACGCGCGTGATCAATCCGGCGCGCTCGCACAGCAGGCCTACCAGACTGGTGACCGTCGTCTTGCCATTCGTGCCCGTGATGGCGATGACTTTCGGCGCATAGCCGCGCTCCGCCTTGAGCGCCGCCAGGGCCTGCGCGAACAGTTCGATCTCGCCCCACACGGGGATATTTTTTTCCTGCGCGGCCGGGGCGATTCCAGCCAGTTCGCGGCCCGGCGCCAGGCCGGGGCTGACGGCAACGAAGTCGACGCCATCGAGCAGCGCGGCCGTGAAGGCGCCGGCGATGAACTGCGCCTGCGGCACGGCAGCCTGCAACGCGGCCAGGCGCTCTGGCGCCTCGCGCGTATCGGCCACGCGCACGCAGGCACCGCTGCGGGCCAGCCACAGGGCCATCGCCAGCCCCGATTCGCCGAGGCCCAGTACCAGTGCGGTTTTAGCGTCGTACATCATCAGCGCAGCTTCAAGGTGGTCAGGCCGAGCAGCACCAGCATCATGGTGATGATCCAGAAACGCACGACAACCTGCGTCTCCTTCCAGCCTTTTTGTTCAAAATGGTGATGCAATGGCGCCATCAGGAAGACGCGGCGGCCCGCGCCAAAGCGCTTCTTGGTGTACTTGAACCAGACGACCTGGATGATCACGGACAGCGTTTCGACGACGAAGATGCCGCCCATGATGAACAGGACGATTTCCTGGCGCACGATGACGGCGACGGTGCCCAGTGCGCCGCCCAGTGCCAGCGCGCCAACGTCGCCCATGAACACTTTCGCGGGGTGCGTGTTATACCAGAGGAAGGCCAGTCCGGAACCAGCCAGCGCGCCGCAGAAGATCACCAGTTCGCCGGCGCCCGGAATGTGCGGGATGAACAGGTAGCGTGCATACGTGGCGTTGCCCGTCAGGTAGGCGAACAGGCCCAGGGCCGTGCCCACCATCACGGTCGGCATGATGGCCAGACCATCGAGACCGTCCGTGAAGTTGACGGCGTTGCTGGTGCCGACGATGACGCAATAGGTCAGCGCGATGAAGCCCCACACGCCCAGCGGATAGCTGATGGTCTTGAAGAACGGGACGATCAAATCGGCCTTCGGCGGCAGGTCCATGGCGAAGCCCGACTGTACCCAGGCGTAGATCAGGTTCCACACGTGGCCCGCGTCAGGTTCCGACACGGAGACGGAAAACGCCAGGTAAAACGCGGCGACGATGCCGATCAGCGACTGCCAGAAGTATTTTTCGCGCGAGCGCATGCCTTCCGGGTCCTGGTGTACCACCTTGCGGTAATCGTCGGCCCAGCCGACGGCGCCAAAGCCCAGGGTGACGATCAGGACCGGCCAGATGAAGCGGTTCGACAGGTCGGCCCACAGCAAGGTGGAAATGCCTATGGCGATGAGGATCAGCACACCGCCCATGGTAGGCGTGCCGTGTTTTTTCAGATGCGTTTGCGGGCCGTCCGTACGCACGGCCTGGCCGACCTTCATGCGCGTGAGCATGCGGATCACGGCGGGGCCGGCGCACAGGCCGATCAAAATCGCCGTCAAGGTGGCGAAGACGGCGCGGAAAGTGATGAAGTTAAAGACCCGCAATGGGCCAATGTCGTCCTGGAAATAATGAGCGAGCCAGAGCAGCATGATTAGTGAGCTTCCTTGTTATTGTTGTTTGAACCAATCAAATGCTGCACGGCCCGTTCCATCTTCATGAAGCGGGAGCCCTTGATTAATACTGTTGCATCCGAACGGCCGGACAAATGCGCATCGAGCGCCGCCAGCAAACCGTCGAACTGTTCGAAATACTCCACGACCGTGCCCGATTCCTGGCTGGCGGCTGCCTGCGCCGCACTCACCAGATGGCGCGCCAGGCCGCCCGTCGCCAGCACGTGTTCGATGCCTTTGGCGGCGGCGTAGGCGCCGATCTCTTCGTGGAACTGCTGCCCCTGCGTGCCGACTTCGCCCATCTCGCCCAGCACCAGGATGCGTGGTGCCGCGGCCTGCGCCAGTACATCGATGGCCGCGCGCGCCGAATCCGGATTGGCGTTATACGTGTCGTCGATGATGGTGGCGCCGTTGGCGGCACGTTTTTTCTGCAGGCGGCCGTTCACGGGCGCGAACGCCTCCAGGCCCTGCTTGATATGTTCGATGGCGATGCCAGCGCCCACGGCGCATGCCACAGCGGCCAGCGCATTGCGCACATTGTGTTCGCCCGCCGCCTGCAGGCCAACGAAGAACTGGCGCAAGGCGCCGTCCTGCGCGCGCACGCTGACGAACAGGTCGCTGCCAAAATCCTCGGCCGCGCGGTGCGTGCAGCTCACGTCCGCCTCTTTCGACAGGCCGAAGGTGATGACGGCGCGCGCGCCGGCCAGCTCGCGCCACAGGGGCGTGAATTCATCGCCATGCGGGAAGACGGCCACGCCGTCGTCGGCCAATGCCGCCAGCGCGGCGCCGTTTTCGCGCGCTACCGCTTCGACCGTATGCATGAATTCCTGGTGCTCGCGCTGCGCATTGTTGACCATCGCCAGAGTCGGCGCGGCAATCGCGGCCAGGCGCGCGATTTCTCCCGGATGGTTCATGCCCATCTCGATGACGGCCGCCTTGTGTTCTTCATTCAGGCGGAACAGGGTCAATGGCACGCCGATCTCGTTATTCAGGTTGCCGCGCGTGGCCAGGCGCGCTTCTTCGCCAAAGGCCGCCGCCAGGATGGATGCAATCATCTCCTTGACGGTGGTCTTGCCATTGCTGCCGGTGACGCCGATGACGGGCACATTGAAACGGCCGCGCCAGAAATTGGCGATGCGGCCCAGCGCGGCCAGGGTATCGGGCACCACGATGGCCGCTACCTTGCCGCTGTCCCAGCCTGCGGGCAGGCGCTCGACCACCACGGCTGCGACGCCGCGTGCGACCACCTGCTCGAGGAAGTCGTGGGCGTCGAAACTCTCTCCGCGCAGGGCGACGAACAGCGACCCGGCCTGGGCGCTGCGGCTGTCGGTGGAGACACCGTCAAAAACGGCGTCGCCCGCCCGCTGCGCGCCGTCCAGCGACGGCATCAGTTCTGTCAGAGTGCCGCGCATCAGTTCGTCCTCATCATGGTCAGGCGCGCGGACAGGGCCAGCTGCGCATGGTCGGCGTCGGAGAACGGCAGTTTCTTGCCCTTGATTTCCTGATACGGTTCATGGCCCTTGCCCGCCAACAGGATCACGTCCGGCTTGGCGGCGTGCTTGATGGCCGACAGGATGGCGGCGGCGCGGTCTTCGATGGCCTGCGGCTGCGGGCGGTCTGCGCGCATGCCGGCGACGATCTGCGCGATGATGGCGTGCGGGTCTTCGCTGCGCGGATTGTCGCTGGTGACGAGCACGTGATCGGCCAGCTGCGCGATGGCGCCCATCTGCGGACGCTTGCCCGGATCGCGGTCGCCGCCGCAGCCGAACACGCACCACAGCTGGCCGCCCCGCTCCTGCGCCACCTGGCGCAGGGCGGCCAGGGTTTTTTCCAGCGCGTCCGGCGTATGGGCGTAATCGATGACGACCATCGGCGCTTCCTGACCGCCCACCTGCTGCATGCGGCCCGGGGCCGGCTGCAAGGATTCGATGCCGTCGATGGCGGCGCGCAGGCCGGTGCCGTGCGCCAGCAAGGCGCCCAGCACGGCCAGCGCGTTGCTGATATTGAAGTGGCCCACCAGCTGCGTCTTGACCAGCGCCACGCCCAGCGCGCATTCGAGGTGGAAGTCGGTGCCGGCATTGCGGCTGCGAAACTGGCTGGCGCGCAGCATCAGCACGCCCGGCAGGTCGGGCAAGGCGGCCGCATCCTGCAGGGTATAACCGATGACGGGATATTCGCCGGCCAGCTTGCCATCCACGTGCGCCGCCAGGCGCAAACCCATGGGGTCGTCCAGGTTGATGACGGCCGTTTTCAGGCCGGGCCAGTCGAACAGCTTGACCTTGGCCGCCTCGTAGGCCGCCATGTCGCCATGGTAGTCGAGGTGGTCGCGCGTCAGATTGGTAAACATGGCGACGTCGAAATGCATGCCGGCCGCGCGATCCTGGTCCAGGCCGATCGACGACACTTCGATGGCGACGGCCTTGGCGCCTGCATCGCGCATGGCGGCCAGCTTGCGTGCCAGCAGCACGGCGTCCGGCGTCGTGTAGCCGGTGACGTCGAATTCGATGGCGCCGCGCGGCTTGCACAGGCCTACGCCCAAGGTCCCGATGACGGACGATGTTTCGCCCAGGCGCGCCAGGGCTTGCGCCAGCCACAAGGCGCACGAGGTCTTGCCGTTCGTGCCCGTCACGCCGGCGCTGAACATGGCGCTGTCGGGCATGTCGTAAAAAGCATGCGCAACGGGGCCGGCCAGGCGTTTCAGGTTGCTGACCAGCAGGTGCGGCACGCTCCATGCGGCGTTCCATTCCACGGCGTCATGCACGATGGCGGCGGCGCCCTGCGCGATGGCGGCGGCGATGAAATCGGTGGCGCCCGCATAGGCGAAAAACACGTCGCCGCGCTGCACGCGGCGCGAATCGGACGTCAGCTGCCCGGACGGGGCAGCCGTTTTGATCCACAAACTGATGTCTTGTATGGTCATGAGTGACTTCACATGGCCTCCGGGCCGGCATTGGCCGGGACCACGATTTCGGTAACGGAGGAATCGGGCGGTACGTTCATCGCGCGCAGCGCGTTGGTCGCAATCGCCGCGAAAGCGGGAGCGGCGACCTGGCCGCCATAGTGAGCGGGGCCGGTCGGTTCGTCGATCATCACGGCAATGATGAAGCGCGGCGCCGACATCGGCACCATGCCCACGAAAGAGCCGATGTATTTGCGCGGCATCGCGTAGCGGCCGTTTTCCACCTTATAGGCGGTACCCGTCTTGCCGCCCACGCGGTAGCCGGCGACCTGGGCGCGCTTGGCCGAGCCGTGCGCGCCGGAGACGACCAGTTCGAGCATGGCGCGCATTTCGGCGGCCGTCTTCGGCTTGATCACCTGCTGGCCCACGGGCAGTTCATTGACCTTCTGGAACGACAGGGGAATCGTGTCGCCGTCGCGCGCGAACATCATATAAGAGCGCGCCAGCTGGATCAGCGACACGGAAATGCCGTTACCGTAGCTCATGGTCGCCTGCTCCACCGGGCGCCACGATTTATACGGACGCACGCGGCCGGCCACGGCGCCGGGGAAGCCCCATTTCGGCTGCTGGCCGAAGCCCACCTTGGTAAACATTTCCCACATTTCCTGCGACGGCATGCCCAGCGCGATCTTCGAGGTGCCGATGTTCGACGACATCTCGATGATTTCGGAGACATTGATCACGCCGTGCGGCTTGGTGTCGGTGATCGTGCGGTCGGCGATCGTGTAGCGGCCCGGGCCCGTGTCGATCAGCGTACCCGGCTTGACGCGGCCCGTGTCGAGCGCCAGCGAGACCGTGATCGGTTTCAGGGTCGAACCGGGTTCGAAGGTATCGGTCATGACGCGGTTGCGCAGCTGCTGGCCCGTAAGCTTGCGGCGGTCGTTCGGGTCGTAGCTCGGGTAATTGGCCAGGGCCAGCACTTCGCCCGTGTGCACGTCGAGCACCACGGCGCCGCCGGCCTTGGCGTTGAATTTCTCCACCGCTTCCTTCAGCTGCGTGAAGGCGATGTACTGGATCTTGCTGTCGACGGACAGGGTCAGGTCCTTGCCGTCATGCGGTTCGTGGATGAAGCCGATGTCTTCGACGATGTGGCCCAGACGGTCCTTGATCACGCGGCGGCTGCCGGTGGTGCCGACGAGGGTTTTCTGCTGCGCCAGTTCCATGCTTTCCTGGCCCACGTCTTCCACGTTGGTAAAGCCCACCACGTGCGTCATCACTTCGCCCTGTGGATAGAAGCGCTTGTATTCCTTGCGCTCGTCGATGCCGTCGATGCCGAGCTTGGAAATCTTGTCGGCCACGTCCATCTCGACCTGGCGTTTCAGGTATACGAAGCTGCGGTCCGAATCGAGCTTCTTGCGCAATTCGTTGACGTTCATTTCCAGCAGGCCGGCCAGCGCATTGATTTTTTCGGGCGACGCCTGCAGCACGTCGTCGGGAATGGCCCAGATGGCTTTCACAGGGACGGACGACGCGAGCACCTGGCCGTTGCGGTCGGTGATCTTGCCGCGCGTGGCCGGCAGTTCCAGCGTGCGCTCATAGCGCGCCTTGCCCTGCTTTTGCAGGAACTGCGTCGACACGCCCTGCAGCCACAGGGCGCGCGCGCCCAGGCCGGCGAAAGCGAAGAACAGCAGGAACAGCACGACGCGCGAACGCCAGACGGGCAGACGCACCGCCAGTACGGGGTTCTTCGAGAATGGCACGCCTTTCGATGCCGCCACCCGGCCGTTGCTATTACCGCCCAACTTCATTATTCGCCCTCCGTCAGGTATTGCGTGCGCGCCGCCGTCAGCGGCGTCATGCTCAGGTCGCGCCGTGCGATCGATTCGATGCGTTCATGCTTGCCCAAAGTGGACTGGTCCAGCTGCAGTTGCGCCCAGTCGATGTCGAGCTGGCGCGACAGCGCTTGCGCGCGTTCCAGGTCGATCAGCAGGTGGCGCGACTGGTACTGCGCGTTCACCAGCGACAGACCGCAGCACACCAGCAGGGCCGACAGCACGACACACAGCTTGCCAGTCATCGGGCGCCGCCACTAACTGGAATGGGCAAACGCTGCGCCACGCGCATCACGGCCGAACGCGAACGGGGATTGCCCTCGATCTCGGCGTCGGACGGCTTCATTTTCGAAATCAGCTTCATTTCCGGCTGCGGCAAGTCGACCGCGCGGATCGGCAGACGGCGGTCAGGCTGCTCCACGTTCGCCTTCGAGGCGAAGAAGCGCTTGACCATGCGGTCTTCGAGCGAATGAAAACTGATCACGGCCATGCGCGCGCCGGGCGCCAGGCAGGCATACGCCTGGTTCAGACCGATCTCGAGATCCTCGAGCTCTTTGTTAATGAAAATGCGGATTGCCTGAAAGGTGCGGGTAGCGGGGTCCTTACCCTTCTCGCGGGTCTTGACGGCGCCTGCCACGATGCCGGCAAGCTGTCGTGTGCTTGAAATTGGCTGGACTGCCCGGCCAGCAACAATCGCCTTTGCAATCTGAAAAGCAAACCGTTCTTCCCCATAATCGCGTATCACTTTCTCTAAATTCTGCTCGGTTTCCACCGCCAGCCACTCGGCCGCGGAGACGCCGCGCGTGGTATCCATGCGCATGTCCAGCGGTCCGTCGTTGCGGAAGCTGAAACCGCGCGCCGCGTCGTCGACCTGCGGCGACGAGATGCCCAGGTCGAGCAAAATGCCGTCCACCTGCTGCACGCCGCGTTCGGCCAGGCTGGCCGTCATGGTGGCAAAGCTGTCATGGACGATCTGAAAACGGGGGTCGGCAATCTGTTCGGCCGTGGCGATGGCTTGCAAATCCTTGTCGAAGCCGATCAGGCGCGCGTCATCGGCCAGGCGCGACAGGATCAGGCGGCTATGGCCGCCGCGGCCAAACGTGCCATCGACGTAAATGCCGTGCGCGCGGTCGCCCGACAGGTCGAGCGCATCGACCGCTTCATCGAGCAGCACCGTGCGATGCTGAAATTCCGGCACCGTGAGTTGTGTCATTACGGAGCCTTAGAAAGAAAAATTGGAAAGTACATCGGGGGTGCCGGCATCGATCGCCTGCTGTTCTTTGTCGGCCAATTTGGCGGCATCCCATATTTCAAAGTGACTGCCCATGCCGATCATCATGACTTCGCGCGCCAGCCCGACGGCATTGCGCAATTCAGGCGAGATCAGCACGCGGCCCGCCGAGTCCAGCTCTACGTCGACGGCGTTGCCGAGGAAGATGCGCTGCCAGGCGCGCGCCGACATGGGCCAGGCGGCGATTTGCTGGCGGTGGCTTTCCCACACGGGACGGGGGAAAAACAGCAGGCAGCCATCGGGGTGTTTGGTCAGCGTCAAACGGCCTTCGCATTGAATCGCCAGCGCGTCACGGTGCTTGGCAGGGATAGACATCCTGCCTTTGGCATCGAGATTGATTGCGGACGCGCCTTGAAACACGGAAGACCTTTTTTTGAGCTTGGCTTGCAACGCTTGCGCATCGCGATGGAAAGGGAAAATTTCCCACAAAAACACACTTTTTCACACAGTTGCCCACTTTAGAGGAAGCAAAGATAGTGGTCAAGCGGTTTCCGATTGGCAAAACAGGAATTTTATTAATGAAATTAAGGACTTAGCGCAGATCGTTGAAGGAGTCTCAAATAAAAATATATCGATAAATTAGATACTTATGAAAGATAGTGAATGTGCTACCTCATCTGCACACATGTGTTTTCCTACCGTAAACATCGAAAAAAACGAAATCAAAAAATTGAATTTTTTACAGTTAGTTGACACATGACAATACTTTCGTCATCCAGACACAACGGTCAGCAGCGGCAGAGAAAGACTTGGTTTAAAGCAAAAAACAATCGCCCATGGCGCATACCTGCCCTGTTTTCCGGGCCTGGCCTGACACGGGAAAATTATTTTTGCACTGCAGCAATTAATTAGAACCAAGAAACTTTAACCAATTGTTCATCTTTAGTTGTATATACAACTTTATCTTCGTTGCTATATTTTTAGAAACAAAAAAAGCCCCGTTGCGGGGGCTTTTGCTTGGTGCGCAGCATGCAAACTGCTGTGACCAAGATACTCCCCGGCAAGCCAGGGAGCAGGAATTCAAGTGAAGCAGGCCGATAGGCCGGATTTTGTTACGGCGCCTTCCCTTGCAGGTTGGCGCTATGACAGTCATTCCTCTAGGCGCCAGATTACTCGGGCGCTCAAGCTTTCTACCCGCACGCTCCGCGAGCAGCATCATCGCGTGCCTATTTGAAATTGCACCAGGTGGAGGTTACCGCGTTTCACCGTAACTTAATACGCTCGTCTCTGTGGCCCTATTCCTCGCCTTATACCTTGCGGCTTTCGACGGACGGCCGTTAACCGTCACCCCGCTCTATGGAGTCCGGACCTTCCTCCCGCCAGCGCATTGCTGCGCCGGCCAGCGACTGTCTGGCCTGCTTCACCCGCCATTGTACCGCGCCGCAGCATGTTTCTGCAAAAAGGCCTGTGCGGGAACGACACCGTTCGCCGGGCCCCTCGTCGGCCTCCGGCCCGGGGGATTGTGTAATTCGGTGTCGCCATTTCAAAAGCCGGGCCAAATCGGCTCACATAGAATGAATGGGGCAAGCCGCCTGCATGCAGGCGCATGCACACCGCTTGCCCCATTTCTTTGCCACCCAACTAGAATATAAAGAGCCGAACATGACGCAACAACCCCGTACCGGCGGCCAGATCCTGGTCGATGCCCTGCAGATCCACGGTGTCGACACCGCTTTTGGCGTGCCTGGCGAAAGCTACCTGGATGTGCTCGACGCCCTGCACGACTCGGGCATCCGCTTCATCATCAACCGCCAGGAAGGCGGCGCCGCCTTCATGGCCGAAGCCTACGGCAAGCTGACGGGCAAGCCGGGCATCTGTTTCGTCACGCGCGGTCCGGGCGCCACCAACGCCTCGATCGGCGTGCACACGGCTTACCAGGACTCCACCCCGATGATCCTGTTCATCGGCCAGGTGGGCAACGATTTCGTCGACCGCGAAGCGTTCCAGGAAATCGACTACCGCCGCATGTACGGCCAGATGGCCAAGTGGGTGGCGCAGATCGACCGCGCCGAGCGCATCCCCGAATACCTGGCGCGCGCCTTCCAGGTCGCCACCAGCGGGCGTCCCGGCCCCGTCGTGCTGGCCCTGCCGGAAGACATGCTAATCTCCATGGCGACTGTCGCCGACACGCGCGCCTACCGGAGCGTGCAGGCGGCGCCGTCCGACGCCCAGCTCCAGCAGCTGCGCGCCATGCTGGCGGCCGCGAAGCAGCCGTTGGTGTTGCTCGGCGGCACCACCTGGACGCCGCAAGCGTGCGCCGACCTGCAGCAGTTCGCGGAAAGCAACCACCTGCCCGTCGCCTGCGCCTTCCGCTTCCAGGACTTGCTCGACAATGCACACCCGAACTACATCGGCGACGTCGGCATCGGCATCAACCCGAAACTGGCCGCGCGCGTGAAAAATGCCGACCTGGTCGTCGCCATCGGCCCGCGCCTGGGCGAAATGACGACGGGCGGCTACACCCTGTTCGACTCGCCCGTGCCGCGCCAGCGCCTGGTGCACATCCATACGGACGCCGAGGAGCTGGGCAGCGTCTACCAGGCCGAGCTGATGATCAACAGCGGCATGCCGCAAGTGTGCGCCATGCTGGCCGCCATGGCCCCCGTCGATGCTTCCGCGTGGAAACATACGCCGGCGGAAGCGAAGGCCGAGCTGGCCGCCTACCAGGAGCAGCCGCCCATCTTCCGCGATGGCCAGGCGCCGCTGGACCTGTGGCAAGTGACGCAGGAAATCATGGCGCAGGCGCCGGCCGACACCATCGTGACGAACGGCGCCGGCAACTACGCCTCGTGGGCGCACCGTTTTTATCGCTACGGCGGCATGCGCACCCAGCTGGCGCCGACGAACGGCGCCATGGGCTACGGCGTGCCGTCCGGCGTGGCGGCGAAGATCGTGCATCCGGAACGCACCGTGATTACCTTTGCCGGCGATGGCGAATACATGATGAATGGCCAGGAACTGGCCACGGCCGTCCAATACCAGGCGGGCGTGGTCATCATCGTCTTCAACAACCAGATGTTCGGCACCATCCGCATGCACCAGGAACGCGATTACCCGGGCCGCGTGTCGGGCACGACCCTGCACAACCCCGATTTTGCGGCGCTGGCGCAGGCATACGGCGCGCATGGCGAAGTGGTGAATACGACGGAAGAGTTTGCCCCTGCGCTGCAGCAGGCGCTGGCGCATGCCAGGGCGCACAACTTGCCGGCCCTGATCGAGCTGCGCTACGACGGCAACCTGATCACGCCAAACGCGACACTGGCCACCATCCGCGCGAATGCGGAAAAGGCGCAAGCGGCCAAATAAGCCTCTTGCAAGGCGAGAAATAACAAAGGCCCGGTCGATACCGGGCCTTTTTCTTGCTGACAGCGGCGATCGCTCAGGCGGCGGGCGCTGGCGCGCTTTCCTGGGCTGGCGCCGCCTCGGCCGGCGCTTCCGGCACCGGCGGGCATGGCGTGCAGTTTTTCAGCGGACGGCCGAAATCGCGCACGCGACTCAGTTTCATCGGCATGCGCACGTTGCCGCCGCAATAATCACCTTCCAGGGTCAGGGTCTGCCCGTCTTTGGAAAACTTGCCGACGATGGTGCGCTCTTCGCTGTCGGCGCCGGCGATGGTGAAGTCGAAGGCGCCTGTGGCGGCGTCCAGGTTGACGTCGTTGGCCACGATAGGCCAGCTCAGGGCGCCTGCCGTGAATTCATAGATGACGGAATCGGCCTCGGCAAAGCGGTGCAGGGTGACGCGCTGGCCGCCGATTTCGCCGCTATCCTTTTGCAGGCACAAGTCGGAGTAGACGGCCACGCCATAGCGCTCCAGTCCGGCCGGCTTCTTGCCCTTGACGGCGGCAAAAGCGGCGCCCGTGGCGCCGGCGAGCAGCAGCGCGGCCAGCATGGCGGCCAGGCGCGGCGAGGTGAATGAATACATGGCATTCCTTTACTTGGGTAACGGCGCCATTATAACTGGCGCCGCACATGCAAAAACGCGCCGCCAGGACTAGCCTGGAGACGCGTTTCTTTGCTGGCAGCCATCCCCGGAGGGATGGCTGCAGCGGTACTAAGCTTCGCTTGCGCGAATATTAGAACGAGTGACGAACGCCAACGTTGAAGGCTTTGTCGCCCGTACCAACATTGCTGTTGTTACCAACGGTGTAGCCAGCGTTGTTTTTGTTCTTGATTTTAGCGTACGAAGCGTAGGTGCTGGTGCGCTTCGACAGAGCGTACGAGTAGCCCAGTGCCCATTGATCAGCGTCAGCGTTCGTACCAGCTTTGTCGTTCGTGCGGATGAACGAAGCCATTACGGTGCCAGCTGGGCCAACAGGTACGGTAGCGCCAACCAGAATGTTGTTGCTGTCGTTGCTGTAAGCAGCGGTATTGTAGTTGAACGAGTTAACGGTCGAGAACGTGCCGTCAGCGTTTTCCTTGGCGTTGTTAGCTACAGCGCTGTTGTTACCTTTGTTGGAACCGTATGCGATGTAAGCTTTTGCAACTGCGAAGTCGTAGTTAGCTGCAGCCAACCAGTTACGTGCGCTACCGGATTCGGTCGTTGCGGTGTCGTTGCTGGTGGTGTTGTAAGCCAGACGTGCATTCAAAGGACCGTTCGAGTAGCCAACCGACGCGCCGATTTGACGACCGATTTTGTTCGACTCAGCTTTTTCGCCGAAGGTGTAAGCCACGTCAGCGTCAAAGCCGTTGAAGTTTGGCGTGGTGTACAGCACGGTGTTGCTGGTGCGGGTCAGTGCTTTCGATGGGAACAGGTTCTTAGCGGAACCAGCGTAGCCCACTGCGAATGGATCAGCAACTTTCGACAGGGTGTTGTACCAAGGGGTGTATTGACGACCCAGGGTCAGGGTACCGGTCGTTTTGCTGCTCAGGCCGATGTACGATTGACGATTGAAGATCGAACCAGCTTTGTCTTGCGTACCGTTGTCTACGCCGAAGCCCGACTCCAGAACGAACAGTGCCGACAGGCCGCTGCCCAGATCTTCGGTGCCTTTGAAGCCGATACGGGAAGCCGAAGCAATGCCGCTGTCCAGTTTGTTAACGTTGCCGTTAACACCGCCGCGCTCGCTGACGAAACCAGCGTCAACGGTACCGTAGATAACAACGCTCGATTGAGCTTGAGCTACGCCAGTGGCTGCTGCCAGAACTGCCAGGGTGATCAGAGTTTTTTTCATTGCGATTTCCTTTAATTTTTGAAGCAAAAAGTAATACAGCCTATGCATCTCGAGCTGCGCTCTAGCAGAGCGCTTTTTATGAGTGAGGGCAAGGTCTCCACCTGCCACATTGCTGTTCCGGTCAGAGGAACATTCATATCGGTATCGGCACGCTATTGCACCGATAAGCTTGAAGGCTGCATAACGACCGTTATTCGTGCGCCGGTTCGGTGCTCAAACGGCACCGGAAGCGGCACTATAACGACCGTTTCACATTCCATCAAGTTCCAACATGTTACTTCCGGTACCAGGCCGGGGGCTTTTTCAGGCATCCCGACCATCGCCAACCGTACTACGCGACAGAGCCAGTGCCCCTTGCCAACCAATGCATTGGCCTGATTGACCATTCCATCATAGCGCATGCCTAGTCCACACCCGTTGTATTAGTGCAACAGTATCAGGCAAGTGATTAAAACGTCAACATGCTTTACCCCTCATTTGCCCTCCAAGATTTACGCGACAAAGCGCACAATTTGTCAGGCGATAATGGATAAACGGGACGAAGCATACACGGCATCGGCAATGTTTGCTGCCGAATGCCCAAAAACGGGAATGCATGCGCCCATTTTTGGTGCGTTGCCGCATTATTCAGGGGCGTAGGCGCTATTTTCGACGTCGGCGCACGCGTCAAAAAAATAGGCAGAGTATCAACACAATTACTGACTTTCCGGTAATTTAAATTGCTCACATAGAAATGTTTTCCATGTTTTTCAGACCACGCCTCCACCATCCGATTGGAACGGATGAGTACGACTCTTGCTTGCAAATTGCGCATCACTTGAAACAATTTCTTACAATGTTGCCTTCTCAATATTTTGATATTTTTGTGTCTAAAAAACGACACTTTGACCGAAATCAAGTTTTCAGCGGCCCCATTTCACATCTTTACTTTTTCTTTTTTGCATTTTTTTCTTAAAAGCATAGAGAAACAAGCTTTAACGCTGGCTTGCGCGCCGGAGCAGGCGCATGAAAGAGCCCAGCAACGGCAGTTTTTCATACAACTCTTCCGCCGCATCCCAATAATCGCGGTGCACGAGCACCCGTCCCTGCGCATCGAAGCGCACATGTGTCGCGCCGCGTATGCATTGTTCGCCAGATACCAGTCGTTTCATGCGGAAACGAAACTCCCAGGTCAGAAAGGCTTGTTGCCCCTGCCCCAGGCTTTCCAGCACGACAAACCGGGGCGCATCGACCTGCACGAACATGTGCTCGAAGATGGCCAGAATGGCGGCATGCCCCTTCACCTCGTTGAACGGGTCCTTGAAATGGGCGTCTGGCGCGTACACGCCGCCCAGCTGGGCCAGGCTTTCCAGGCTCAGGTGCTCGTAAAATGCCACCAGACGCGCCAGCGCCTGTTCCACGCCTTCCGTGTCCAGCATGCTTGTGCTCATACGCCCGTCACCTTGCGGATCAGCCAGAAATAGGCGCGGTACGGCAACAGCCGCGCCAGGCGCAGGGTATTGGTAAAGCGTTTGGGGAAGTGGATGTGAAACTGCCCCCGCTCGATGCCGTCGAGCATGGCGGCGGCCGCGTCCTGCGCCGTCATCAGGGCCGGCATGGTGAAATCGTTGTCCGCCGTCAAAGGCGTGGCGACAAAACCGGGGTTGATTTGATATACATCAATCCCGCGTGGATATAGGTCCAGATACAGCGACTCCGTCAGATTGATCAGCGCGGCCTTGCTGGCGCCATATGCGAGCGCCTTGGGCAAGCCGCCATAGCCGGCCACCGAGGCGACGATGCCGATGCCGCCGCTGCCCTGGCGCAACAGCCACGGCAGGGCCTGTTCCAGGCAATTGAAGACGCCGCCCACATTCAGGGCCAGCAAGCCCTGGGCCGCCTCAAGGTCGAAGCTATCGGCGCGCATGGCCTGATAACCGCCAGCGACCACCAGTATCAGGTCGATATGCGTCCACTGCCGCTGCAACTCTACGCAGACGGCCCGCAGCTGCGCGTGCTGGGTGACATCGAGCGGCAATGCCTGCGCCAGCGGCTGCCCCTCGCACAACTGCTCGAGGCTGGCGCGGTGACGGGCCGACAAGGCCACGCTGGCGCCCTGCTCCAGCAGCAGGGCGGCGCAGGCGGCGCCGATGCCGCTGGAAGCGCCGATGATCCACACGCGTTTGCCGGCCCAGCTGGTGATCTTGCGATTCATGGTGCCGCCTGCGGACGCTTGCTGAATGATAAAGTGACGGCGCCCAGGCTGAAGCCGAACTTGCTCATGGCGGCGCGGTTCAGCATGACCTTGTCATCCATCAGGAACATCCAGTCCTCGAAGTCGACGTGGTAGACCGTGCCATCGACGGGCAGCGCCAGCACGTATTGCCAGCGCAGCGCATTGCCGGCCACTTCGCCGACGGCCTCGCCGATCACATCGGGCGCCGTGCCGATGAAGCGCCCGGGCGCCGTCTTGCGCAAGGTCCATACGCGCCGTTGGCGGCTGCCGTCCGAATACGTGAAATCCTCGTCCAGGGTACCCGTCTCGCCCGCCCAGCTGGCCCGCATCACGACGGTGAAGCGTTTCACGACCATGCCGGAGCGGTCCTGGAAGATGCCGTGGGCGTCGAGCGTGCCGTTGAAGTACTGTTGCAGGTCCAGCTTGGGTGTTTCCTGCGCGTAAGTGGCGGGCGTGGGCGGCGTGGAACAGGCGGCCAGCGCCAGCAGCAAGGCGGCGGCCGTCATGCCGCGCCGGCAACATTTCATCTGGTACATGGACGATACTCCCCGGGTTCACTATATATATGTTGTAGCGGCGCGCGCCACAGCAGCAGCGCCGCCAGCAGTTTCAAGGCGCAGGGCAGCAAGGCGTAGGCGGCAGCCAGGGCCGGCAAACCGCCGCTGCTGTTGCCAGGCACATAGCCGAGCCAGGCCAGCAGGGGCAGGGCGATGCCGGCCGCCAGCGCCAGACTCATTTGCACGCCCCAGTTCCACCAGCCGAAATATGCCGCTTCGTGCCGCCCGGCATGGCCGGCCGCGCCGATCAGCCCTGCCAGCAGGGCCGGCGGCAAGGCCAGGTCGGCGCCCAGCGCCAGGCCCGACAGCAGGCAAATCGCGGCAAAGCCCCAGGCGGCGCCCGCGCCCAGGCCATATGCCCAGACAAACACGGTCGCGGCCAGCAGCATGGCGCCGCCCCAGGCGCGCGCTTCGCCAAACCGGCGCGCCAGGCCCACCCACACGGGCATCGAGGCGGCCGCCGCACAAAAGTAGACGATCAGGAACGGTCCCGCGTAATGGCCCAGGCGCAAGTAGTCTCCGGCAAAGAACAGGAACAGGGTGGCGGGGATGGCGGCCGCCACGCCATTGACGAGCAGGACGGCAAACAGCCAGCGAAACGCGCGCTGGCGAAACGGCAGCTTCCAGCCATTGCCGGGAACCGCTTCCCCGGCGCTGCGCAAGGCGGGACGCGGTGCGCGCGCCAGCAGCAGCGCACCCGCCGCCAGCAGGCAGAAGGCAAAGGCCAGCGACAAGCCGTCATAACCGAGCACGGAAGTCAGCCCGGCCGCCAGGATCACGCCGAGCAAACCGCAGCCTTCGCGCACGGCCGCCACCCGCGCCCGCTGCGTGGGCGCCTGGGTGAGCGCCGCGCCCCAGCTCTGGTGCGCGATGCCGGCCAGGCCATAGGCCGTGTAGGCGAGCAGCAAGGCTGCCAGGAACCAGGCCAGGGTAGCCGCTTGCGGCATCGGCGGCGGATGGAACAGGGCGCCAAAGCCCAGCAGCAGCAAGGGCAACGCGGCGCCGACAAGCATGGCATAACTGCGTCCGCCGCGCGCCATCCAGGCGCCCAGGGCCGGATCGATGAAGGCGGCGGCGATGCGCGCCGCCAGCAGCACGGCGCCGATCTGCGCCAGGTCAAGGTTGCTGCGCTGCGCATAAAACGGCGCCACATAGATATAGATGGGCAGCGCCAGCATGGCCAGCGGCAAGCCGAACAGGCCGTAGCTGAACAGGGCCGGCAAGCTCAACGCGCTGGCCCCGGCGTTCATGGCAGCGGCGCCGCATTCTGCAGCAAGGCCGCGCGCAGCTTGGGCGCCGTCGATTCGGGCGACAGCCAGATGGCAAAGAACGCGCGCGCGAAATCGCCATCGCTCACGTCGGCCAGCACCTTGCCATCGAGATAAAAGCGCACGCCGGGCGCGATGCCGGCCCGATAGACGCCCGCGATGCGCTGGTCTGCCTTGACGTCAGGAAAGATGCGCTGCATGGTGGACAGCCAGGCCAGGCGCTGCTCCGGCGTGCCGGCGCCGATTTTCTGCATCTGTTCATAGCTGGCCTCGGCGATCTTCTTGCCATCGAGCGAACGTGCGTAGCGCAATTCCAGCGCAAACGGCGCCGTTGCCGACGCCGCGCCCTGGTAGCCCTGCGGTCCCACCCACAGTTGTGCCCGATAAATACGCATGCCGAACCACGTGTATTCGCCCTCCCCCGCCAGCTGGGCCTCGGGCACGTCGGCAGCGACAAAGGCAGGCGGCGCGGCCGCAGCACCCAACATGGTCAATGACAGCACAACAGTGGCAAGCAAGCGGCGCATGGTCAGTCCTTCACCAGGGTAAATTGCATCACATCCGTGTTGTGCGCCTGGAAGGCGGCCTCGCAATACGCGAGGTAAAACTCCCAGGTCAGCAGGAAACGGCCATCGAAACCCTGCTTTTCCAGCGCCGTGCGCTGGGCCAGGAAGCTGGCGCGCCACTGGCGCAGGGTTTGCGCGTAATCGAGGCCAAAGCGGAAGGCGTCTTCCACGCGCAAGCCCTGCGCCTCGGCGGCGCGGCGGAACTCGGCCGGCGACGGCAGCATGCCGCCAGGAAAAATATACTGTTGAATGAAATCCGTGCTCTTGCTGTAGCGCTCGAACAAGTCGTCGGCGATGACGATGGTCTGGATGCAGGCGCGGCCGCCCGGCTTCAGGTTGCGCGCCACGCAGGCAAAGTAACTTGGCCAGTAGCTTTGCCCCACGGCTTCGAACATCTCGATCGAGGCGATGGCGTCGTACTGGCCGGCGCTGTCGCGGTAATCGCACAGCTGCAAGTCGGCCTGCCCTGCCAGCCCCGCGTCTTGCAGGCGCTGGCGCGCATACGCCAGCTGTTCGGTCGACAAGGTCAGGCCCGTCACGTGGGCGCCGTAATCGCGCGCTGCCGTTTCCGCAAAGCCGCCCCAGCCGCAGCCGATTTCCAGCACCTTGGCGCCTGGCCGCAGTTGCAGCTGATCGGCGATGCGCCGGTATTTCGCCCCTTGCGCCTGCTCCAGGCTGGCGCCTTCGGCAAACAGCGCACTCGAATACGTCATCGACGGATCCAGCCACAACTGATAAAAGGCGTTGCCGATGTCGTAATGGGCGTGGATATTCTTCTTGCTGCCGGCGCGCGAATTGCGGTTGAGCAAATGCCGCAGCTTGTAGACCAGGTTGCCCCACCAGTTGCCATAGATCAAGGACTCGATCTGTGCGCGGTTGCGTATCATCAGCTCGATCAAGCCCGGCAAATTGTCCGTGCGCCAGTCGCCGGCGATAAACGTTTCCGCAAAGCCGATGTCACCCGAGCGCAACACGGCCGCACACAGGCGCCAGTTGTGCAAGTCCAGGGTGACGGGCTGGCTGCCGTCGCCGTACAGCAAGATACTGCCATCCGGCGTGCGCAGGCGCAGGGCGCCATATTGTAATTTTTGCAGCAGGCGCACGATCATGTGCGCGGAAGCGGGCATATCCAGGTGCGTGTGGTCGGGCAAGTGCGCGGGACACGCGCTGCTGCGCGCATGCAGGCCGGTCGGCAGGGAGTCGGAGCTCATCGGGACACCTTTTCTTGTGGAGGGTGGGGTTTGCTGAAAAACGGCACGCGGCGCAGCCACAGGCGCAAGGCTTGCCAATGGATGCGCGCCATCACGCCGAACGTCATCAGCGGGTAGCGCAGCAGAGCCCAGGCAATGGCGCCATCGCGCAGCGGCCGCGCCGTACCGGACAAGCTCGTCTGCAAAACAGGACCGTCAAGGTCGTCGTAATCGACCCGGGCCAGGTGGCGCTCGCCATCCTTTTCACTGTTGCGCAGGAAACGGAAGCGGTAATGCCCTTCCACCTTGCAAAACGGCGACACGTGGAAAATCTTATTGGCGCGCAACTCGCTGCCATACGCGATGGGCCCGCCCTGCTCGAGCAGGTACAGGTGGCGCTCGCCGAAGGTATTGCGCACGTCGCAGACCACGGCCCGCAGCGCGCCGTCCGGACGGTGGCAAAACCAGAAGCTGACGGGATTGAAAACATAGCCGAACATGCGCGGCATGGTTTGCAGCCAGATTTCGCCGCCCGCGTCGAGCACGCCTTGCTGGCGCAGCAAGCCATCGATCCACTCCAGCAGCGGCGTCGTGCCATCGCCATGGTCGCCGTCGCGGAAGGACAGCACATTGGCGCCGTTGCGCGAGATCAAGCGGGTAGGAAAATCGTGCGCGCCCAGGCTGCGCAAGGGCAGGCGCAGATAAAACATGCCGTAACTGAAAGCATGCGCGCGCGGACGCAGCCGCGCATGCCGCACCCGCCCCAGACACAGCTGGGGCTGGGGCTGCGGCGGCACGGACGGCGATGAATTACGCGGCATGGCCGAGCTCCGCCGCCGCCATGCCATTGAGTATTTGCGCCACGGCCAGGCCCGACTTCAAGCCGTCTTCATGGAAACCATAGCCCGTCCAGGCGCCCGCGAACCACGTGTGCTGCGCGCCCTGGAAACCGGCCAGGCGCGCCTGGGCCGCAATGGCCGCGCCATCGAACACGGGGTGGGCATACGAAAACGCGTCGATGACCTTGGCCGGGTCCGGCTCGTCGAGCGGATTGAGCGAGACGATGACGGGTGTCGTAAACGGCAGTGGCTGCAACTGGTTCAGCAAATAGTGCACGCATACCTGCGGCGATTCGCCCTCCTGCGCGGCCGGCCGGCCCTGGTAATTCCAGGCCGACCAGGCGCGGCGGCGCTGCGGCAGGCAGGCAAAGTCCGTATGCAGCACGGCCCGGTTGGGCTGGTAGCGCACGGCTTCAAGCACGGAGCGCTCGTCGTCGCGGATGTCCGCCAGCAGGGCCAGCGACTGGTCGCTGTGGCAAGCGAGCACCACATGATCGGCGTGCTCGACGCCGGCCGCCGTATGCAGCTCGACCATGCGTGCGCCGTTGTGTCCCTGGCGCCCCACGGCCAGCACGGGACACGCCAGGCGCTGCTGCGGAATGCCTGCCAGCAGTTTTTCCACGTACACGCGCGCACCGCCGCGCACCGTACGCCATTGCGGCCGGTTGCTCACCTGCAGCAAGCCGTGGTTGTGGCAGAAACGGATGAAGGTGGCCAAGGGAAAGGCCAGCATCTGGCGCGCCGGGCACGACCAGATGCAGGCGGCCATCGGCAACAGATACCAGTGACGGAACTCGTCGCCATAATTGTGCAGATCAAGGAACTCGCCGAGCGACATGGCCGGCGCCGGCACGCTGGCCGTGGCCAGGGCGCTGGCCTGGCGGTTGAAGCGCACGATATCGCGCAGCATGCGCAGGAAGGCGGGGCGCAACAGATTGCTGCGCTGCGTGAACACGGTATCGAAATTGGCGCCCGCCCATTCCAGCACGCGGGCATCGGACGAGGCGTCCAGCGGCATCTTCACGGAAAACGACATGTCGCTGTCGGCCGCCTCGACACCGAGTTCGTCAAACAGTTGCACCAGGTGCGGATAGGTGGCGTGGTTAAACACGAGGAAACCCGTGTCGACGCCATGCGTGACGCCATCGAGCGTGACATCGACCGTATGGCTGTGGCCGCCAAAATAGTCGCCCGCCTCGTACAAGGTCACGTCCTGGCCCGCCTGCGCCAGGCGATAGGCACACGACAAACCTGCAATTCCTGCTCCGACGACGGCAATTTTCATGACTGTATCCGTATCAAGTTTGTCCAGGACAAAACAAATAATCAATTAAATATTGATCTATGTCAATGAGAGCGTGAACCGCTCACAACCTTATACGCAGGCAATTTTCAATCGGATTCAGCTATTTGGTCTGGGGCAGCGGAAGGCGTAGAATGCACCCACGTTCTTTTGGCATGCGAGCAAGCCCCTGTATGGATACTGACCTGCAACCGCTGCACCCTCCTTCCGTCTTCAGCATCAGCGACGTCGAGCGCGATACGGGGCTGGCCAAGGAAACCTTGCGTGTCTGGGAACGCCGCTACGCTTTTCCCCAGCCCCAGCGCGACGCCTTCGGCGAACGCAGCTATCCAGCCGAGCAAGTGCAAAAATTGCGCATGGTCAAGCGCCTGCTGGACCTCGGATTTCGTCCGGGTAAAATCATGCAGCACAGCACCGTGCAACTGCAGCAGCTGGCCAGCGCCGGCAGTGCGGCGCCGTCGACGCCGCCCCCGCAGCTCGAACACTACCTGTCGCTGTGCCGCGGCCACCAGATGGCGGAACTGGGTGAAGCCCTGCGCCAGGCGCTGGCCGTGCTGGGCTTGAAAGCGTTCACCATCGACGTTATCGCCCCCCTCACCGGCATGGTGGGCGAGGCGTGGGCTTGCGGCGACCTGGCCGTGTATGAAGAGCATTTGTATAGCGAAACCTTGCAAACGGTGATGCGCCACGCCATCTTTTCCCTGCCGCAGGCAAGCAGCCCATCGACGCGCACGCCACGCATCGTGCTCAGCACCTTGCCGCAGGAGCGTCATGGCCTGGGGCTGCTGATGGCCGAGGCGCTGTGCGCGGCGGCTGGCGCCCATTGCATGTCGCTGGGGGTGGAAACGCCGCTGACGGACATCGTCGCGGCCGCCTGCGCGCAGCGGGCCGATATCGTGGCGCTGTCGTTTTCCAGCGCCAGCAAGCAGCGGCAGACGCGCGACAGCCTGCAGCAACTGCATGCGAACTTGCCACCAGGGATGGAATTGTGGGCCGGGGGACGCAGTCCCGTGCTGTACAAGCAGCCCCCCTCATTCCTGCATGTGCTGGACTTGCGGCAAGTCGACGAAAGCATCGCCGACTGGCGCCGCCGCCACCAGGCGCTGGCCCTGCAAACGCATTGAACCCTTTGAAAAGCGCGGCAACTGCGGCGATCTCCGTGGATAGGCACGCAATGTTGCCAATCGAACAGTAAAGCATGAAGGGCCGGGCGCGCTCTGGTAGAATAGCCCGTAACACAGTGTCCGGCGCCGCCGGGCCTTAGGTCAGCACCCGCCACCACACATCCATGTTTAGTTTCTTCAAGAAAAAACCCATCGCTCCCGAGGCCGCACCAGCCGAGCCCCTCGTCCTTCCCGCCACGCCGCCCGCACCGCAGCCAGCCGCTACGCCCCTGAGCGGCGCGCCGGCCGAGCTCGTGCCCGTGATCGTGGCCGCCGAACCCGAGAAAAAATCGTGGATGACGCGCCTGAAGGCGGGCCTGTCGAAAACCTCGAACACCTTGTCCGTGCTGTTCGTCGGCGCGAAGATCGACGACGCCCTGTACGAAGAGCTGGAAGCGGCGCTGCTGATGTCCGACGCCGGCATCGACGCCACCGAATTCCTGCTGACGGAATTGAAGAAAAAGGTCAAGGAAGACAAGCTGCTCGACGCAGCCGCCGTCAAGGCCGCGCTGAAAGTGCTGCTGATCGAGCTGCTCTCGCCGCTAGAAAAGCGCTTCGAGCTGGGCCGCCACAAGCCGCTGGTGATGATGATTTCCGGTGTCAATGGCGCGGGCAAGACCACTACCATCGGCAAGCTGGCCAAGCACATGCAGTCGAACAACCAGTCCGTGCTGCTGGCCGCGGGCGACACCTTCCGCGCCGCCGCGCGCGAGCAGCTGATGGTCTGGGGCGAGCGCAACAACGTTACCGTGATTTCGCAGGAATCGGGCGACCCGGCCGCCGTGGCCTACGACTCCGTGCAATCGGCGAAGGCGCGCGGCATCGACGTGGTCATGGTCGACACGGCCGGCCGCCTGCCGACGCAGTTGCACTTGATGGAAGAATTGAAGAAAATCAAGCGCGTGATCGGCAAGGGCATGGAGGGCGCACCGCATGAAACCCTGCTCGTCATCGACGGCAACACGGGCCAGAACGCCCTCACGCAAGTGAAGGCCTTCGACGATGCCCTGCAGTTGAGCGGCCTGGTGATCACCAAGCTGGACGGTACCGCCAAGGGCGGCGTGCTGGCGGCGATTGCCCGCGTGCGCCCCGTGCCCGTGTATTTCATCGGCATCGGTGAGAAAATTGAAGACTTGCAGCCTTTCGTGGCTGCCGAATTTGTCGAAGCGCTGCTCGGATAAGCCTATACATGATTGAATTTCAGCACGTCTCCAAGCAATACTCCCCCGACGCCGTGGCGCTCAGCGACATTTCGCTCAGTATTGCCAAGGGCGAGCTGGTCTTCCTGGCCGGCCCGTCCGGCGCCGGCAAGTCCACCTTGCTGAAGATGATCGCCGCCATGGAACGCCCCACGTCGGGCAAGCTGATCGTCAATGGCCAGGACATGGCGAAGATCAAGCCGGCCGGCGTGCCGTTTTTGCGCCGTAACATGGGCCTGATCTTCCAGCAGCAAAAACTGCTGAGCGACCGCTCCATCCTGGCCAACGTCATGCTGCCGCTGCTCGTCGTCGGCGCGCATAAAGTTGCCGCCGAGCAGCGCGCCCGCGCCGCGCTCGACAAGGTGGGACTGCTGGACCGCGCCATGGCGCGCCCTTTGTCGCTGTCGGGCGGCGAGCAGCAGCGCGTCTCGATCGCGCGCGCCATCGTCAACCGGCCGCAGATCATCCTGGCCGACGAACCGACAGCCAACTTGGACCGCGCCAGCGCCAACAAGGTGCTCGACGCCCTCAAAGCATTCCACTCGGTGGGCGTGACCTGCCTCATTTCCAGCCATGACGAACAGATGCTCGACGCCGCCGCCCGCGTGATCCACCTGAAGAACGGCCAGCTGGTCGCCATCGACAAGGCCACGCAAGCGCCCGTCTTCGCCCCGCCCGATCCCGACTTTGCGCCCGCCCCCGACCAGGACGACGCGCAGGGAGAACAGGCATGAGAGGCTGGTTCCGTCAACACCGCTTCGCGCTCGGTTCGGCGCTAATTCACTTGCGCAAGTCGCCGGGCGGCTTTCTCTTGAACGTGCTCGTCGTCGCCATCGCCCTGTCGCTGCCGTTCGCCGGCTTGACCATGCTCGACAATGTGCGCCCGATGTCGGAGCAAATGTCCGTCGACCCGGAAATCAGCGTCTTCCTGAAGATCGACACGCCGCGCGAGCAAGCCGTGGCCCTGGCCAGCGCCATGCGCAAGATCGTCGGCGAGCAAAAGGCGAAGATCATCTTCATCCCGCGCGAACAGGCGCTCGATACCCTGAAAAACAAGAGCGGCCTGGCCGACGTGCTCAGCACCCTGGGCGACAATCCCCTGCCCGACAGCTATGTGCTGAAACTCGACGCCTTCAGCAGCGCCAGCGAAGCGCAGGACGTCGATGCCGTGGCGGAACAGTTGCGCCACCTGCCGGGCGTGGAATCGGCGCAAGTCGATTCGGCCTGGGTCAAGCGTCTGGCGGCCCTGCTGGGCGTGCTGCGCCTGGTGCTGCTGCTGCTGGCAATCACCCTGGGCGTGGCCGTCATCGCCGTGGTGTTCAATACCATCCGCCTGCAGGTGATGCAGCAGCGCGATGAAATCAGCATCTCGAAACTGATCGGCGCCACCGACACTTTCATCCACCGCCCCTTCTATTACACGGGCGCCCTGCTGGGCCTGTGCGCCGGTGCGCTGGCGCTGGGCGCCGTGGCGCTGGCCTTGCAGCCGCTCAATACCACGATTGCCGAGTTTGCACGCCTGTATGCGTCCGAATTCCAGCTGGTGCCGCTGGCGCCGCTGCCGATGGCCGGCTTGCTGGCCGTCAGCGCCGGCCTCGGCCTGATCGGCGCCTTCCTCTGCGTGCAGCGCCACCTGGCGCGCCTGAACTGACCTTCCTTTCCATGGCGGCGCTCCTGGCGCCGCCATGCGCCTCGCCATCCCCATCTGCTGTTATCTTGATATTTAGCAAGTATTCTTAAGGCTCGCTTCAGCCAGAGGCCGTAGACTAGCCATGTTGTCGTAAAGCGCTATCTCGCGCTGTTCAGAGATATATATCAAGCATCAAATCACCATAGCATTTAGGCTATCAGAACGATTAAATGTGCTGATTGGCACTCTCAGGCAGAGAGTGCTAATATAGGGACATACCAACAGCAGAACCGCCATGGACGCCAGATGAAGATGGTGCCGCGATCTGCAAAGTGCAAGACCGAATACGCAAAACAGAACAGACAATCGGGCCACATCGTGTGATGTGGCCAACTGGAACACAGCAAGACTACGAGGGAGAAAACATGACTATGATGTCCGCAACATCCGCATTGGTTCCGACCAAAAGTAATGCGCTGGGCCTCGGGTTCACTGGCAATCTGGGCAATATCGACGCCTATATTTCGGCCGTGAACCGTCTGCCCATGTTGACCCACGACGAAGAAATTTCGCTGGCGAAACGCCTGCGCGAAAAAAATGACCTGGCCGCCGCGCAAGAACTGGTGCTGTCGCACCTGCGCCTGGTGGTCTCGATTGCCCGCGGCTATCTGGGCTATGGCTTGCCGCATGCCGACCTGATTCAGGAAGGCAATATCGGCTTGATGAAAGCCGTGAAACGTTTCGATCCGGACCAGGGCGTGCGCCTGGTGTCGTACGCCATGCACTGGGTGAAAGCCGAGATGCATGAGTACATCCTGAAAAACTGGCGCCTGGTCAAGGTCGCGACGACGAAGGCGCAGCGCAAGCTGTTCTTCAACCTGCGCAGCCACAAGACGGGCCTCGATGCGATGACGCCGAAACAGATCGATGCGCTGGCCAAGCTGCTCGACGTGAAGCGCGAAGAAGTGATCGAAATGGAAACGCGCTTGAGCGGCCGCGACATCGCGCTGGAATCGCCGACCGACGATGAAGACGACAAGTTTTCGCCGATCGCCTACCTGTCGTCGGAGCAAAGCGAGCCGACCAAGGTGCTGGAAGCGGAACAAGTGACGCGCCTGCAATCGGAAGGCCTGGAAACGGCCTTGTCGAAGCTGGACGCCCGTTCGCGCCGCATCATCGAAGCGCGCTGGCTGGCCAACGACGACGGCTCCGGCGCCACGCTGCACGCGCTGGCAGAAGAGTTCGGCGTATCGGCCGAGCGCATCCGCCAGATCGAAGTGGCGGCGCTGAAGAAAATGAAGGGCGCGCTGGCGGCCTACGTGTAATCGCAAGCAATGCCGCAACGCAAAAGGCGCCGCAAGGCGCCTTTTGATTTTACAGTTTGATGTTTATCAACAGATAAACATTGTCAGCCCTTATGCTGCTGCCAAGCCCTTGGTGATCAGCTCGGCGACCAATTCATTCAGATCCGCGCCGCCTTCCTTGGCCAGGGTCTGCAATTGCAAGACCAGATCGCTGTTCAGCTTGACGGCGAACGGTACCAGGCCCAGGGCCTGATCGCGCTTGCGTTGCTCGCGGCGGTCGACGACCACTGCTTCCTTACCGAATGCACCGGCGCCGGGAACATTCATCTTTCCCATCAGTTTCTTGGCATCGCTTTTGGCCAGGTCGGTTTTTTTCATGGTTGTTTCCTGATTTTCAAAACAGCCATTCTACGCAGTAATCGGCGCGCCGCGTGGCCGGCGCGTCAATTCATCGGCAGCGCGCCAATAGTGCGCCGGAAAAATATCATTTTGTTATTATCATTTTCATCCCACGCGTGGACGCCACGCCGGGACGCTCCACCTGAAAGGAAAAACATGCACTATCTACATCAATCGTACCGAACGTGGTTGTTACCCCTGTTCATCGCCTGCCTGGCCGTGCTGGCGGGCTGCGGCGCGGCCGGCAGCGCCGGCGACGCGGAAAACACGCCGCGCAGCGTCACCCATGTGCTCTCGCCGGGCGAACAAGTCGCCATCACGGCCACCGATACCCTGAAACTCGAGCGTGTCAACGACAGCCGCTGCCGCAAGGGCGCCGTGTGCGTATGGAAAGGCTACGTCAGCTACAGTTTCAGTTTGCTCAACAGCGCGGGCGCCACCGACATCGTCTTGTCCGAGTCCATGCCCGGCGCCGCCAGCTCCGTGACCGTCAACCACCTGACGTTCACCCTGCTCGACGTCGATCCGGCCACGCCGCCCGCCCTGGACGCGGCCGCGCCCACCTACCGGGTCAAGGTAAAAATCACGCAGGGCGCCCTGCCCCGCTAAGCGTCAGACATCGTGGCGCTGGCGGCTGCCGGTCGGCGCCTGTTCCCGCTCCAGCATGCCGTAATCGCGCACCACGCCGGCGATGCGCAGCCGGTAATCGTCGAACACGCCATGCCGGCCCGCCGACTGGGCCGCCCGGTGCGCTTCCAGCTGGCGCCACTGCGCCAGTGCCGCTTCGTCGCGAAAGAAAGACAGCGACAGCAGTTTGCCTGGCTCGCTCAGGCTGCTGAAGCGCTCGATGGACATGAAACCATCGACTTCAGCGAGCAAGGGACGCAGCGCGGCCGCCAGGTCCAGATACTGCTGGCGTCCTTCGGCGCTGGGCCAGACTTCGAAAATCACGGCAATCATGCTCTTTCTCCAGTGTTGAAAACGGGGATGCGGGCATTCAGCGAAGACCGGTACGACCAGGCCAGCGGCATGTCTTCCAGCCCGTCGGCCCATGCCTGCAGGCATGCCGTGGCAATCGTCTGCGCGATGGACTGGCCCGGACAGGCGTGGCGGCCATGGCCAAAACCCGACTCCGCCTGGCCGGCGCTGGCCAGCACGACGATGATCGTCTGTCCGGCCGGTATGCGCACGCCGGGCAGTTCCACGGCATCGGCCGTGTAGCGGCGCGTGTTGTGGATGGCGGGATCATGCTGGCTGACTTCGCGCAGCAGAGCCGGCCATCGCTGGGGCGCGGCGCGCAGTTGCGCGAACAACTGCGGCTGCGTGCACAAAGCGACCGTGGCATTGCCCAGCAGACCTGCCGTGGCGTCGCACGTCTGCGACAGCAAGCCCACGAGGTTGGCCAGCACGCCGCCAGACGCCTGCCAGCCGACGGCATCCGCCCCGCTCACGATGTCGTGCAGCAAGCTGCCGGGCAAGGCATCCGCCTCGCGCAGCAAGGCGGTAAAACCTTGCAGCAAGGCGTCGGCCGCTTGCTGCGCACCGGCCAGTTGTTCTCCATTGCTGAGCGGCGACAAACAGGCGACGAAATCGCGCGTCCAGGCGGCCAGCGCCGGCCATTGCGCTGGCGCAAAGCCCAGCAAGTCCGCCATGGCGAACAGGGGCAGCTCAACAATCGCCTCGTTCAGCTGCGCAGCGCTGCCGGGAACGCGGTCGCCGGCAATCTGCATCACCCGTCCGTGCAGGCGCGCCAGGTCCACCTGGCCCAGCGCGCGCGCCAGCAGCTGTTTCGGTACGGCATGCCGCTCGCCCTCGTTCATGCGCACCAGTTCGGCAAAGATGGCGCCGCACGGCGTGCCTGCCAGCGTATCCGGTACCGGCTGGCCTGCCGGGCGCACGCGGCAGGCGGGATGCTCGAGCACGGCCCGCACGCCGGCCGCGCCCGTCGCCAGCCAGCAATCGAGCGACGCCTCGAAACGCAGCGGCGGGCCGTCCGCCAGGCGGCGATAGTAGCCATACGGCGCCGCGTGGGTGACGGCGGAAAAAGGGTCGGTGGGGGCGATAACAACGTCGGCGAGCGGCATGCGCATTCCATTGCAGTGATGTGGGGACACGAGTATGCTGGTCCTTCCACCACAACACTTCGCCCACGGACGAATCATGGATGACAAACTTCCCTCGGCCGACATGGGCCTGGCGCAACTGGCCGGCGCCATCGCCGAACCGGCCCGCGCGCGCATGCTGTGCAGCCTGCTCGATGGCCATGCGCGCACGGCCACGGAATTGTCCACCTTGGCCGAGGTAGGCGCCTCGACGGCCAGCGCCCATCTGGCGCGCTTGCGCGATGACGGTTTGCTGTCGATGCTGGCGCAGGGCAAGCACCGCTACTACCGTCTGGCCAGTACGGAGGTGGCGCGGGCGCTGGAGGCGCTGCTGGTGGTGGCCGGCGTGCCCGCAACGCCGTTTACACCCTCCACGCCGGACCGCTTGCGCCATGCGCGCACCTGCTACGACCACATGGCCGGCACGGTCGCCGTCGCCATGCACGACCAGTTGCACGCGCAAGGCTGGCTGCTCGACGATGATGGCGAAGGCGAATATTGCCTGTCGGAAGCGGGCGCGGCCGGCATGACGGCGCTGGGCATCGACGTGCCGCAATTGCAGCGTCAGCGCCGCCGCTTTGCCTGTGCCTGCCTGGACTGGAGCGAACGGCGCGCCCACCTGGGCGGCGCGCTGGGGGCGGCCCTGCTGCAGCTGGCCCTGCGCCGGCGCTGGGCCGAGCGCGAGCTCGACAGCCGCGCCCTGCGCCTCACGCCCGATGGCGAGCGGCGCCTGCTGGCCGCCCTGGGTGCGCCATGATCGCCTTCGAAGGTTTGTCCAAACAATACGGCACGTTCGAGGCCGTCAAGCCGCTGACCTTACAAGTGGGCAAAGGAGAGGTGTTCGGCTTCCTGGGCCCGAATGGGGCGGGCAAAACCACCACCATCCGCATGCTGATGGGCATCCTCGTGCCCAGCAGCGGGCGCGTGCTGATCGATGGCCTCGATTGCCATCGCGATGGCGCCGCCGTCAAGCGCAAGGTGGGCTATCTGCCCGACAATCCCATCTTCTACGATTATTTACGGGGACGTGAAATCCTGCAATTCGTAGCCGAAATGCATGGCTATCCACGCGCCGAGGCGGCCACGCGCACGGCGCGTCTGCTGACGGAATTCGGCCTGGACGAGGCCAGCGAGGATTTCGCCGTCAATTATTCGCTGGGCATGAAGAAAAAGCTGGGCCTCGCGTGCGCGCTGATCCACGATCCCGCCGTGCTGATCCTCGATGAACCGATCAACGGCCTCGACCCGCGCGCGTCGCGCGACGTGCAGGAACGCTTGCTGCGCATCGCCGCGGCCGGCACCACCATCTTTGTGTCCACGCATTTGCTCGACATGGCGCAAAAACTGTGCAGCCGGGTTGCCATCATCCACCGTGGCGCCCTGGTCGCCACGGGCAGCCTGGACGAGATCCGCCAGCAACTGTCCAGCGACGGCAGCCTGGAAGACCTCTTTTTGCAACTCACCGACGAAACTGCATGACACCGGCGCCGCCCACCGCCTGGCGCGCCGTCTGGCTGCTGACCCGCTTGCGCCTGCAGCGCCTGCTCAACGTCAGCGGCAAGGGCTTGGCGTTCCATCGGGGAGGCAAGAGCCGGCCCGCCACGCCAGGAAAGAAACGAGGACGCTGGCTGCTGGGTGCGCTGCTGGTCTTGCCCATGCTATTTGCCTCCGGCAATATCGCCCGCCACAACCTGCTGAACATGCATTGCCTGCTCGACCAGGTGACCGTTTGCCAGGCCAAGGGCAGCCTGCAGGCGGGCGAGCGCGTGATGGCGCCCGTCATCGCCCACTTGATCGAGCAACCGTTCAGTGCGGCGCTGGCGGGCGCACTGACCCTGCAATTGGCGCTGCTGTGGCTGGTGAGCCTGCTGTTGCCGCTGGGCATGGGAGAACTGTCGAAGCCGGACTGGGACCTGGAATGGCTGGTCACCCTGCCCGTCGACAAGGGCAACCTGCTGTGGGCGCGCGTGCTCGAACGCACGCTGCTCAACCCGCTCGGCCTGCTGGTGCTGTGGCCCGGCACCACCATGATCGCCTGGTATTCGGGCCAGGGCTGGTTTTCGCCGCTGTCGGGGCTGTTTGCCTGCCTGCTCCTGCTGGCCCTGGCGGCCATGTTGCGTACCCTGATCGACACGGGCTTGCGCCTGGCGCTCAGTCCTGCGCAGCTGGGCAACTTGCAGGCCCTGCTGTCGGTGGCCGGCCTGTTTCCCATGTATATGGGCATGTCGTTCGGCATGGGCACGGGCGGCTTTGCCCACGCGTGGGCGGCGGCCATGCCGGCCTGGACCGGCTGGACGCCGCCGGGCCTGCTGGTGAGTTTGCTCAATGCCCGAGGTGCAGCAGCAGCCTTGCCGGCCGTCCTGCTGCTGACGCAATGCCTGTGCTTGATGCTGCTGGGCATGGCCCTGCTGCGCCGCCAGCTGCGCCACGGCGTGGTGGGCGCGGGCCAGCGCGAGGCCGGCCGCAAGCGCTCCCCTGCGAGCCAGTCCGCTGGCAAGTGGCGCGCCCGCCCCGGCACGGTGATCCAGCGCCGCGAGCTGACCTTGCTGCTGCGCGACCGCAATTTTCTCGTGCAAACCCTGCTGATGCCCTTGCTGATCCTCGGTGGCCAGGCCCTGTTCTCGGGCCAGGCGCGCGACCTGCACGAGCTGCTGTCCAGCCCCGCCTTGCTGGCCTCTACCGGCTTTTTCCTCGGCACTTATGTGCTGATGATGTCGGCCTTCCAGACCCTCAACAAGGAAGGCGGCGCGCTGTGGCTGCTGTACACGTTTCCCGTCGCCGTCGACCAGGCGCTGCGGCAAAAAGCCCAGCTGTGGGCCGCGCTGGCCCTGCTCTACCCCTTGATCCTGTTCAGCGCAGCGCTGGCCTGGCAAGACGCCTGGCGGTGGGACATGGCGGGTTTGATGCTGCTGGCCCTGGCCGGCATCCCCCTGTACTCGGCGATCGCCGTGGCGCTGGGCGTGTTTGCCAGCGATCCGCTGGCCACCGAGGCGGCGGTAAAGATACGGCCGGCCTACACGTATCTATACCTGCTGCTGACCGGCCTGTACATCGCCGCGCTGGCGGCCGGCAGCCTGGCGCAGCAGCTGGTGTTTGTCGTGCTGACGGCGGCGCTGGCCCTGGCCCTGTGGCAAAAAGCACGCGATGAAATACCCTACCTGCTCGACCCGTCCGCCTCGCCGCCGGCCAGGGTCACGGCGGCCGACGGCCTGATCGCCGCCATGCTGTTTTTTATTCTGCAAATCCTGCTGTTGATCCTGCTCAAGGACAAGGTGGCTGGCGTGCTCACGTATGTGCTGCTGCGCCTGGTCTACTGGCGCAGCAAGACGGCCGGCGTGCCGCGCATGACACGAGGCAGGCACCCCTGGCGCTGGGGTACGGCAGGCGCGGCCGTATCCGCTCTCTGCGGCATCGCCTGCACGCTCGTGCTGCAAGCACCTGCGGCGGCGGCAGCGGGCGGCAATTCGTGGGACAGCCTGTGGCTGCTGGCCCTGGGCGTGCTGGCCGCCCCCCTGTGCGAGGAATTCATTTTCCGCGGCCTGATCCAGGGCGGCTTGCGCCGCGCGCTGCCGGCCTGGCAGGCGATCGGCACCGGCGCCGCGCTGTTTGCCATGATGCATCCGCCCTCCGCCATGCTGCCTGCCTTCGTGCTGGGCCTGTGCGCGGGCATTGCGTACGAGCGCAGCGGCGCGCTGCTGGCGCCCATGCTGGTACACGCGGGCTACAACGCCGCCCTCCTCGCGTATCAGCTGCATGCTTAATCACCAGCAAGTTTGCTAGAATCGCACACGTTTCCGTCCGTATCCCAACCAATGACTACGCACAGATCACGCATGAAGCCACGCTTGTTCGCACCATTTATTCTCGTTGCGCTGCTGAGCGGCTGCACGGTACTCGCCCTGCGCCCCAACAGCGGCGTGGAAAACCGCACGTTCACCGTGCAGGAAGCCCCGCGCCTGCGCATCGACGCGCCCAAGGCGCGTATCCAGAACCCGATGCCCAACGACCACTTCATCGGCATCGCCCTGTCCGGCGGAGGCAGCCGCGCAGCCAATTTCTCGGCCGCCTCGCTGGAGCAGCTGGAGCAGTTCGGTCTCGTCAGCGGCGCCTCGGCCATCTCCGGCGTCTCGGGCGGCGCCATCGCGGGCGGCTACTATGCACTGCATGGCAGGCAGACGGATTGGCCTTTGCTGCGCAGCAAACTGAAGACGGATTTCTTCGGCCAGACCATTTTGAAGCCCGCCAACCTGACGACGATGTTGTTGACGAACAAGACGCGCACGTCCTTCCTGTCCGACGTATTCGACGATGTGCTGTACGACAAGAAAACCTACGAGGACTTGCCGCACGACGGCCCCATCTTCCTGGCCAACGCGACGGACGCCACCGATGGCGGCAAGCGCGTGGTGTTTTCTTATGAGTATTTTTACGGCACCCTGCATTCGCCGATCCAGGATATCCGCCTGGCCACGGCCGTGGCCACCTCGGCCGCTTTTCCCGGCGTGTTCGATTCCGTCACCTTCGAGCGTTTCCGTCCGAAAAATACGTTCGTGCCGGAGCTCGGTTCCGAGTCACGCGAATCGCCGTCCTATGTCCACCTGTTCGATGGCGGCGCGGCCGACAACCTGGGCGTGGAAACCCTGTGGGACGTGGCCCTGACGCAGCTGTACGGCAACGACATGGCCGTCGTGCCGCCGCGCCTGAACAGCAAGCCCTTCATCCTCATTTCCATCGACGCCAACGCGCCCAATTCCAGCGCCGTCTTCGAAAAGATGTCGGACGAGCGCCAGCCGCTGGACCGCATCTTCAACAAGAATATCTACGACGCCGTCGACGCCCTGTTTTCGCGCCAGCGCAAGGAAAATCTCGTCAAGATGGGCTTTGGGCAAGCCCGCTTCGATACCATCACGCATGAAAACTTTGGCGACCTGAGCCAGAAATTCGTCAAGAGCAAGCGCACCTCGGCCTTTGCCATTCCCGTGCTGTGCCGTCCCCACCTGGGCCAGTACCGCTGCGAAGTCGATGCGGCCGATCCCCTGCCGGGCCAGATCCGCACGCGGCTCGAAGGCTTTGCCTGGCATATTTCCATCGACCAGATCGCCTCGCTGGCGCTGCGCCTGTCCAGCGGCGACGCCCAAGTCGACAGTGCCCGCAAGGAAGAGCGCGCAGCCCTCGTCAAGCTGCAACGCCTGGCCACGCAGACGAAAACCCATCTGAAACTGACGGGGCCGGAAAATTGCAGCCCGGACGTCCTGCAATCGGCCCTGTACAGCGCCGCGCGCGTGCTGATCCTCGACGACGAGGAATCGCGCTTCGCCCTGTGCGACTACATGCTGACGGGCAAGCTGATCAATGACGACACGGTCTGCAAGCAGCGCTACGTGCACGCCGTGCCCCGCTTTGCCATCGAGAGCGAAGATTTGCAGTACCGCAACCTGAGTTCGGATGGCAATTCCGTGAACGTGCCGATACGCTGCAAGAAGTGAGCTGCCTGTCACGGCCTGCCCAGCAGTTGGCAAGGCGGCTACAACGCCAGCACGCGCTTGCCGTGCACCCATTCCAAGCTGCCATAAGGCGATATCCGGTTCAGTTGCTGCAAGGAATTGAGTGCCAAGGCAGGATCGCGTTTGACATATTTTGTATAGGCGCCGATATAAAACAAGCTTTCGGCAAAGGCATCCTGCTGTTCTTCAGCGTCCTTGCGCGCAATTAAACGGGATAACTCGGTCAGATTATCCGCGCCCTGCCACATTCTTAACAGCGCGCCATAATGCGACTTGCTATTCTTTTCAATATAGACAGCCTGCTTTTCAAGATTCACATTGGCAAGCGAAGCATCGTTTGCACGCGCCATGATATAGCGATAGACCACTGCCCGATATTCCGCGAATTCAGGTTCATCGGATGTATATTCCGTATCCGCCAGATAGGCCAATGCGTTTTTCCAGTCACCCAATTCAACGCTGGAAAAAGCGGCAAGTATGAAGCCGGATTGATGCAATGCCAACCTGCCGGCCCGCTCATCCGGTTTGGCGGCAGCCGCCGCCTGGCGTTCACTGTCAAGTAGCGGCGCCAGCAGGGCTAATGCATCGGCTGCACGTCCTTGGGTAAAAAAAATCGTTGCTTTGGTAACAGTGAAAGACGCTTGCTGTTCCGGCGTGGCAATCCGCAACGCTTGCTCGACCAAAGGCAAAGCTTCTTGCGAACGGTCCAGGGAGTCCAGCGCGGCTGCTTGCATTATCAGCATGTCCGCCTTGCTTTTATCACTAAGCTCCTTTTTTCCCAAAATCTGCGCCAGTTTCAACTGCCGCTCGTGCGTTTCTTTAAGAAAGTTTTCCTGGGCTTGCGATAAATTACTGGCCAACAGCAGCGCGCCAGCCATCACGCAAGAAATTACTTTAGATAACAACATAAATTACTCGATTATGGGAAATAAAATAGCGAGTATATCAAGCAAAATTAACTGATGGAAACTTTCCCCAAGCGTAAATATCTGTCCAGCCAAAAAAAATGACACGCACGATTACTCGTGAGTGTCATTAGCGCAAGGATTCCTGGCGCCCGGTTGATTTAGATCAATCGACCTTAAATCAAGCGACTACGCCTGCGCATGTAGCTGCGGCTTAACGCACCTTCCAGTTCCTGCTCCGTTTTATGCTGGTTCACCGTGTACAGGGCCCACAGGGCCGCCGGCGCCCAGCCGATCACAGTGCACTGCAAGATCAAGGCGGCGGCACCGGCCAGCGGGCGCCCCAGCATGAAAAACGTGAGACACGGAAGTAGCAAGGCTATCAGCAATCGCATCACGACATACTCTCCTTCAAAATAGAGCAGCGGACAAGGGCCGGTATCCGGTCCGTCCCCCGCCCGCTGCGTACTGCTCCTTATAGATGCACTGAGATTTGAGGCATCAGGTCGTCAAACGTCCGACCGTTGCCGTTTTCTCCGATGGCGTGCATCTTCCATTCGCCGTTATGGCGGTACAGCTTGGCCATGATCTGTGCCGTGTGGGAACCTTGCACAGACAGGTTGAAACGCGCGACTTCCTGGTTATTGCTCGCATTCAAGATGCGGCAATAGGCGTTTTCCACCTGCGAGAAGTTCTGGCCAGTAAAGCTGTTGACGGTGAAGACCAGGCTTTTCACGTGCGCCGGCACCTTCGACAGATCGACATTGATCTGTTCGTCGTCGCCATCGCCCGCGCCCGTGCGGTTGTCGCCCG
Source organism: Janthinobacterium sp. BJB304 (assembly GCF_002735765.1). NCBI lineage: Bacteria > Pseudomonadati > Pseudomonadota > Betaproteobacteria > Burkholderiales > Oxalobacteraceae > Janthinobacterium > Janthinobacterium sp. BJB304. The sequence goes on along the minus strand of NZ_PDZN01000009.1, from coordinate 198,685 downwards.
TGTGGACAATGCTGCCGTCCTTGCTTTTCAGCTGGCGGAACCAGACGATGTCGGACGTGCCCTTGTTCTCGTCGAACATGATGCACGACGCGTCCAGGTCGACGGCTTCCGTCTTCGAACCGAAACCGAGGAAACCCTTGGTCTTGGCCGCATCCCAGCCCAGGCCCATGGTGATACGGGTCAGGGTGGTACCAGCTTCTTTGTCCAGAGAAATCTTCTGGCCCTTGCTCAAATTGACAGACATACGCATAGCTCCTGTTTGCTTAGTTACATCAAATATTAGTTACGCCGGCTTGCTTTGCGTCCAGGCGAGGAAGGCCGCGCGGTTGCGCGAGCACACGAGGATTTTGCCCGTGCCTGAAAACTTCAGCACCATGCCCTCGCCGCTGGTCTGGCTATTGATCAAATTACCCAGAAAGCCGCCGCTGCTGCCGGTCGTGATGGAAATTTCGTACTGCAGGCGGTTGTCCCAGCATACGACGTGCGAGTTATCGATCACCACGTCCTTGCCAGGCGTCACTTCCAGTTCCGACATCGCGCCAAAACCGGACACCGCCAACTGGCCGCTGCCTGCCGTCTCGGTGATGAAAAACCCACCGCTCTGGGCAAACAGCGCATTGCCAAGGCTTTGCGTGCGCACCTTCAATTCCACGCCAGACGTGGCCGCCACGAAAGCGCCGTCGCTGATCATGTATTGCTGGGCGCCAACCTCCAGCACCCGCATCGCGCCGGGCAAAGTGGGCGACAGCAGACAGTCGCCGTCGCCCCGCATGGCCTCGATATGCTGCTGAAAGAATGATTCGCCGTTGGCAAAGGTGCGCATCAGCGCAGCACCGATGCCGCCCGTCATCTTGCCTTTCAGCTCAAGATTGGTTTCCATCATCACCATCGCATCGGATTCGCAATAAATCTTCTCGCCCTTGGCAAGCGATACATGCAGGAACGGGTCGACGTCCCCGGTAATAGTAAAAACTGGCATCTGACTGTTCCTTCCTCAACGATGATGGTGATGGCGGCGGTCCGTACTGCGGACCGCCCTTGTTATTGACGACTTATACGCCGACGCCGAACGATGCTGCGAGTGGACCCAGACCGCCTTTATATCCCTGGCCGATGGCCTTGAATTTCCAATCGCCGCCATTGCGGTAGATTTCGCCGAAGACCATGGCCGTTTCCGCCGAACCGTCTTCCGACAGGTCGAAGCGGGCGATTTCCGTGTTGCCGTTGGCGTTGACGCAACGCACGTACGCTTTCGATACCATACCAAAGTTTTGCTTGCGCGCTTCGGCATCGTGAATCGTCACGCAGACGGCGATCTTGTCGATCTCGGCTGGCACCGTGGCCAGGTCGACGACGACGGTTTCATCGTCGCCATCGCCGGCGCCCGTGGTGTTGTCGCCCGAGTGGGTGACGGAACCGTCGCTCGATTTCAGGTTGTTGTAGAAAATCATGTCGACGTCGGCGCGAACCTTGCCGTCGGCCTTCAACAGGAATACGGAACCGTCGATGTCGAACGCGGCGCCGTCGGTGGCGCGGGCATCCCAGCCCAGGCCGATGATCATCTTCGAAATGCCGGGGGCTTCCTTGCTCAGGTTGACGTTGCCGCCTTTTTGCAGACTGATTGCCATGATGTATTTCTCCTATGTGGGTTGTATATGATCAAACACCTGGCGTCCTCCACCGGCCTGACTCCCCAGGCCGGCGGCGACGCTTGCTGCAACTTGCCGACAAACGGGTGTAGTCGTTTGCCGCGCATTCTTTACACTGCCTTGACCGCTTCCAGCGCTTCCGTCCGGCCTTCTTCGAGGGCCATCCTGCGCTTGTAGCGGATCGACGACCACAGCGAGGCGAGAATGAAGGCCACCCCAATCAGACCCGTGAAAATCTCGGGAATGTGGAACTTCATGCTGACCAACATGATCACGGCCAGGATACCGATCGCATAGTGCGCGCCGTGCTCCAGATAAACGAACTCGTCGAGCGTGCCCTTGCGCACCAGGAACACCGTCATCGAACGCACGAACATCGCGCCGATTGCCAGGCCCAGCATGATGATCACGACATCCTTGGTGATGGCGAACGCGCCGATCACGCCGTCAAAGCTGAACGAGGCGTCGAGCACTTCCAGGTACAGGAAGCCGCCAATACCGCCGCGCTTGATGATGTCGCCCATGTTGCCGTCGCCGTTATCGCCTTCCAGCAAACCGCTGATCACATCGACGCCCACGTAGGTCAAAATACCCCACAGGCCTGCCGTCAGAACCACCAGCTTCTGGCCTTCTTCGATCATCGATAGGCTGGCCATCAGGGTACCGAGCGCGATCATCACGGAAATCGACGAGATCTTGCCCAGCGCACCCAATTTTTCTTCAATACGGCCCAGCCAGTGCGTTTCTTTTTCCGAGTCCAGCAGGAAGTTCAGGAAGACCAGCAGCAGGAAAATGCCGCCGAATGCCGCCACTTCCGCGTGGTGATTCGTCAGGTGCATCGAATACTGTTCCGGATTGCTCAGTGCCAGATTCCATACTTCCATCAAGCCCAGGTCCGCCGCTTGCGCCACGATGACCAGCGGAAACAGCAGACGCATGCCGAACACGGCGATGATGATGCCCACGCCCAGGAACAGGTTTTGCCAGAACTTGTCCCAGTTCTTCAGCACCGAGGCGTTGACCACGGCGTTGTCGAACGACAGCGAGACTTCCATCACGCCCAGGATCACCGCGATACCGAGCGCCGCCAGCATCGTCTGCACGCCACCGTGCGTATAACCCCACCAGGCGGAAATGCCCAGGCAGATAAATGTCACTAGAAATGACACTCTGAAATGCTTCATCGATAGTTCCCCGTTATCTAGATTTAATGAAACATAGTATAGGGACATGTCACACATTTAAAAATAGAAGATAATGGAAGTATTACTTCGTAAAAACAGAAGATAGGATATCGCGATGAAAACCACGGGCTTCAATTACCGCCATTTGTACTTCTTTTGGGTGGTCGCCAAGGAAGGCGGCGTGACGCGCGCGGCCGAACGGCTGGGATTGGCCGTGCAAACCATCAGCACCCAGCTGGCCCTGCTGGAAAAGGAACTGGGCCGCTCCTTGCTGCAGCCGCAGGGACGCCGCCTGGTGCCGACGGAAGCGGGCCGGCTGGCGCTCGGCTACGCGGACCAGATTTTTTTGCTGGGCGAGCAGATGCAGGATGCGCTGGCCGATGCGGATGCGGAAAAGATGCGCTTGACGGTGGGCATTTCCGATTCCCTGCCGAAACTGATGGCCTACCGCATGCTCGACGCCACGCGCAGCCTGGACCAGCCCGTCAAGCTCGTGTGCCTGGAAGACGAATTCGAATCCTTGCTGGCCGACCTGGCCCTGCACAAGCTGGACCTGGTGTTGACGGACCGCGCCGTGCCCGCCGGCGCCAGCCTGCGCGTGTCCAGCCACCTGTGGGGCGAAAGCGCCATGAAACTGTTCGGCATCCCCGCGCTGGCCGCACAATACCGCGACAATTTCCCGCACAGCCTGCACGGCGCGCCGTTTCTGCTGCCGGCGCGCAATAACGCCTTGCGCGGGCGCATCGATGAATGGATGGTGCAGCAAGGCGTGCGGCCCGACGTGGTGGGCGAATTCGAGGACAACGCCATGCTCAACGCCTTCGGCCGCAAGGGCCTGGGCCTGTTCTTCGCCCCGGCCAGCCTGGCGGCCGATATCGAGGAGCAATTCGGCGCCGTGCTGGTCGGCGACGCCTCATCCCTGCGCGAACAGTTTTATGTCATTTCAAACGAACGCAAGATCATGCACCCGGCGCTCGACGTCATCCTGGCCGCCATCCAGGGCCAGCCAAAGATTCACAAGGAAAGCTGATAAATCCATTCGAAAATAACGTTTGAATAATCAATCAAAAGCGATTGTAATAAAGCCTGAGACAAACACGCGCCCGTCCCTCGCCGACAGGGTGCGATCACCATAAAAAAACAGGAGCATCACCATGTCCACGGCAGGCAAGACGATCGATATTCCCGATCTCATCAATAACAACAGGATCGGCTCCTTCCAGATCGGCATGCTGATCCTGTGCGGGCTGTGCGTCATCATGGATGGCTTCGACGTACAGGCGATGGGCTATGTGGCGCCCGCCATCATTGCCGACTGGCATGTCAGCAAGGCCAACCTGGGCCCCGTGTTTGGCGCGGGCTTGCTGGGCATGCTGGTCGGCTCGCTCGTCTTCAGCATCACGGCCGACAAGTTCGGCCGCCGCCCCGTGCTGATCGGCTCGACCATCTTCTTTTCGCTGTGCATGCTGGTCACGCCGCTGGCAACAAACATCGAGCAATTGCAGCTGATCCGTTTTATCACGGGACTGGGCCTGGGCGCCGTGATGCCGAACGCCATGGCGCTGGCCGGCGAATACAGCCCCCTGCGCAAGAAAGTCACCTTGATGATGCTGGTCTCGTGCGGCTTTACCCTGGGCGCCGTGCTGGGCGGATTATTGTCCGCCGCGCTGATTCCCGCCTTCGGCTGGCAATCCGTGTTTTACGTGGGCGGCGTGGTGCCGCTGGTGATCGGCGTGCTGATGTTCTTCCTGCTGCCGGAATCGATGCAATTCCTGGTGCTCAAGAAACGCAAGCTGGATAAAGTCGCCAAGTGGCTCAAGCGCATCGACCCCACCGTCACCATCACGGCCGACACGCAATACGTCGTGCATGAAAAGGAACACAAGGGCGCGCCCGTGCTGCAATTGTTTACGGGCGGCCGCGCGAAGATGACGATTTTGTTGTGGGTCATCAACTTCATGAACTTGCTCAACTTGTATTTCCTGTCCAACTGGCTGCCGACGATCGCCAAGGAAGCGGGCCTGTCGACGGCCAACGCCGTGCTGGCGGGCACGGCCCTGCAAGTGGGTGGCACCATCGGCACCCTCGTCATGGGCCAGCTGATCGACCGCTCCAGCTTCCGCCGCATCCTGCTGCCGTGCTTTTTGGTCGCTGCAGTCGCCATTGCCCTGATCGGCCGTCCCGACGTGTCGCTGGCCTTCCTGTTCATCACGATCTTCATCGCCGGTTTCTGCGTGGTGGGCGGCCAGCCGGCCGTCAACGCCCTGGCGGCCAGCTACTACCCGACCACCCTGCGCTCGACGGGCATCGGCTGGAGCCTGGGCATCGGGCGCATCGGTTCCATCATCGGTCCCGTGCTCGGCGGCGAGCTGATCCGTCTGAACTGGCCCAACAGCACGATTTTCCTCGTCGTCGCCATCCCCGCCATCGTCTCGGCCGTCATGGTCTTCGCCATGCGCGGCGGGCCGCAAACAGCGGCCAAAGGCTGAAAAGCGCGAAAAACCCGCCGCGCGCGCCCGCCTGCACGGGCGGGGCGCGCGGCTAAATTAGGCTATGGCGGCCTTCGTCGTTTAAGATGACGTTTTAACAGCCCATCTTTTGCGCCCCCATGCACAATGTCTTGCTAGTCCTGCTCGCCCTCTTCCTGGTCGCGCTGAACGGTTTTTTTGTTGCCGCCGAGTTTGGCATCGTCACCTTGCGCCGCACGCGCATCCGCGCCATCGCCAAGACACAAGGACTACGGGGCCGCATCCTGGCCAAGGTGCATGGCCAGCTGGACGCCTATCTGTCCGCCTGCCAGCTCGGCATCACGCTGGCGTCGCTGGGCCTGGGCTGGGTCGGCGAACCGGCGTTTGCCGGCTTGCTCGAGCCGCTGTTCGGCGCCATCGGCGTCACCTCGCAAGAGCTGATCCACGGCATCTCCTTCGTCCTCGCCTTCAGCGTGATTTCCTTCCTGCATATCGTCGTGGGCGAACTGGCGCCCAAATCGATGGCCATCCGCAACCCGGAAGCCGTCGGCCTGTGGAGCGCGATTCCCCTGTACGGCTTTTACTGGACCATGTACCCGGCCATCTACCTGCTCAACGCCAGCGCCAACTGGGTGCTGCGCCTGGCGGGCCTGTCCGGCAAGGGCGGCCACGATGCCCATTACTCGTCCGAAGAATTGAAACTGATCCTGCGCACCAGCCAGCCCGGCGAAAAGTTTACGCGCGATGAGCGTAACATCCTGGCCCAGTCGCTTGATTTCGAACAAATGACGGTATCGGACCTGATGCGCCCGATCAATGAAGTGATCGCCCTGCACGCGTCGAGCACGCTGGAAGAAAACCTCGACACGGTGCTGCGCAACCGCTTCAGCCGCTACCCGTATTTCGACACGAATGAAGACGACGTGCTGGGCGTGGTGCACCTGAAAGACCTGTTCTTTGCCCAGCAGGCAGGCAAACCGATCACCTCGCTCACGCCGTTCCTGCGTCCCGTGGACATCATTTCCGCGCGCACGCCGGCCCTGGAACTGTTCCGGCGCTTTCGCGACGGCGCGCCCCACTTCGCCCTGATCGGCGAAAAGGGCAAGCGCCCGCTGGGCTTCATCACCCTCGACAACTTGCTCGGCGCCATGGTCGGCGAAATCCGCGACGAATTCCGTCGCAATGAAAACGACTGGCTCAAGCAAAGCGACGGCACCCTGATCGGCAAGGCCAGCCTGCCCATCTTCTCGCTCGAACGCATCCTCGGCATCGATATCGAAAACGAGGAACTGGGGCTGGACGACGTGGAATCGGTGGGCGGCTTGATCATGGTCAAGCTCGGTGACATTCCAAAGCAGGGCCAGCGCATCACCTTCGTCGACTTCGACATCGTCGTCAAGAAGATGAACGGGCCCCGCATCGTGCTGATCAAGGTGATTCCGAAGCAGGAACGCGATCTCGATGCGGACTTGCGCGACTGATTACTTCTTCAACGTAATCGTATCTTTGCCCTGCGGCACGGTGGTCTCGCCCACCGTCCACGTTTGCAGCAGGCTGTACAGCACCGCCAGCAGGGTCGGGCCGATAAAGATGCCGACGAAGCCGAAGGCCAGCACGCCGCCCAGCACACCCAGCAGCACCAGCAAGAACGGCAGGCTGCTGCCGCGGCTGATCAGCATGGGTTTGACCACGTTATCCACGCCGCTGATCAGCAGCGCGCCCCACACCAGCATGAAAATGCCCCAGCCCGTCTGGCCGTCTGAAAACAGCCAGATGGCGGCACCGCCCCAGATCAGCGGTGGGCCGACGGGGATCAGCGAAAAAATGAAGGTGGCAACGCCCAGCAGCGCGACGGCCGGCACGCCGGCGATCAGGAAACCCACCACAGCCACCAGCGCCTGCGCCAGCGCCGTGCCCAGCAAGCCGTACATGACGCCGCGCACGGTGCGGCTGATGGTCAGGCCCACGCCGGGTGCGCTGTCGCCGATGATGCGGCCGGCGCCCGTCATCAAGGCGCGGCTCAGCTGCTGGCCGTCGCGGTAGAGGAAAAAGCTGACGAACACGGCCAGGCTGGTCTGCGCCAGACCCGTGCCCAGCAGGATGCCGCCGGAAGCGAGGAAGTGGCGCGCCGGCTCCAGCATCGTCTTGCCCAGATTCAGTAATTCCTCGCGGTCGGCGAGCAGGCGCTCTACGTAGCCGGCGATGGTTTCGCCCACCACGGGAATGCTGGCCAGCCAGGCGGGCGGATGCAGGCCACCCGTTTCCAGCGCCGTACGCAACTGTTCATAGATGCGCGAGACGTTATCGGCCAGGTTGTAGGTGACGAGGGCTAGCGGCAGCACGATGACCAGGAGCAATGACAGGGTCATGATGGCGGCCGCCCAGTTGCGTCGGCCTTTCAGGCGGTCGAGCAGGAGGAGATACAAGGGCCAGCTGGAAATGCCCACGCAGGCGGCAAACAGCATGGCGGCCAGGAAGGGCCGCAAGACGAAAAAGCAGCCGATCAACAAGAAGATGATGGCTGCCAGGCGGGCGTGGGGCTCGAAACGTTTGTCCATGTACTGCAAATCCTGAAGATGGCGCCCGGGGGCGCGACCGGATCAGGATAGCAGAAGTTTAAGATCGTGCGCGATGGCGGCAGGCTTTTCGCCATGTCGCACGAACAGGCGGATCTTGCCTTCGCGGTCGAACACATAGGTGCCGGCCGTATGGTCGACCGTGTAGCTGCTGTCCGTTTCGCCTTCGACCTTGGCGTAATACACCTTGAATTCCTTGGCCACCTTGGCCGTCGCGGCCGCATCGCCATACAGGCCCACGAAGCGCTTGTCGAAGGCGGGCACATACTGGGCCAGCAATTGCTGCGTGTCACGCTCGGGGTCGACGGTGACGAACAGCACCTGCACCTGGTCCGCCTGCGGCCCCATTTCCCGCATCACCTGCGCCATGTCGGCCATGGTCGTGGGGCACACGTCCGGGCATTGCGTGTAGCCGAAGAACATCAGCACCAGCTTGCCCTTGTAGTCAGCCAGGGTGCGCGGCTGGCCCGTGTGGTCCGTCAGCGCGAATTCGCGCGCGTAGCCCAGGCCCGTCACGTCCGTGTTCTTGAATGCCAGCTTCGGTGCGGCAGGCTTGCCGCAGCCGGCGAGGACGACGGCCAGGGCGGCCGCCAACAACAGAGTCAGGGTTTTTTTCATGTGCCGAGGGGAATGTAGTGATCGACCAGCAAGGCCGCGAACAGCAATGCCAGGTAGACGATGGAATACGTAAAAGCTTTGCGCGCGATCAAGTCCGTGTAGTGGCGGTACATCTTCCAGGCGTAATACAGGAAGCCGGCATTGAGCATCACGGCCGAAGCCAGGTAGATCAGACCGCTCATGCGCACGGCGTACGGCAGCAAGGTGGTGGCGGCCAGCGCGATCGAGTACAGCCACACGTGGAATTGCGTGAATTGCATGCCGTGCGTGACGGGCAGCATGGGCAGGCCCGAGCGCGCGTAATCGTCGCGCCGGTACATGGCCAGCGCCCAGAAGTGCGGCGGCGTCCAGACGAAAATGATCAGGACCAGCAGCCACGCCTGCATCGGCACGTCATTGGCGACGGCCGCCCAGCCCAGCGCGGGCGGCATGGCGCCTGACAGGCCGCCGATGACGATATTTTGCGGCGTGGCGGGTTTGAGCACCATGGTGTAGATCAGCGCATAGCCGACAAACGTGACAAAGGTCAGCCACATGGTCAGCGGATTGACGAGGTGATACAGGATCGCCATGCCCAGGCCGCCGATCACGAGCGCGAACACCACCGTCTGTTTCACCGTGATGTCGCCCATGGCCATCGGGCGGCGCGCCGTGCGGGCCATGCGCGCATCGATCTCGCGCTCGGCCAGGCAATTGACGGCAAACGCGGCGCCGGCCAGCAGCCAGATGCCGATGGTGCCGAACACCACCGCGTGCCAGTCAGGCAACTCCTCGCTGGCCAGGAACATGCCGATGACGGCGCAAAATACGGCCAGCTGCGTCACGCGGGGCTTGGTCAGCGCCCAGTACTGGGCGATGCGGGGAGATGGTTTACGGCTGATGGTCTGAGTAGTCATTTATGCGGTACGGGAAGAACTGGCTGGTGCCGAGGGCACTGGCGCGGCGGCGCAAGCGCGCTGAACATTGCGCGCTACATCGAGTTGGAATTTAGCCCTGTAGTTTAACATGGTCAGCAACAACACGAGCAGCGCCGCCCCGCCGTTATGCAGGACGGCAATCGACAATGGCCAGCTCAGGTAAATCGTCGCCAGGCCCGTGGCCGCCTGCAGGGCCAGCACCAGCGCCACCCAGCGGGCCGTGCCGCGCAAGGATGGCAATTTCCACGCCCGCCACACGGTATAGCCGATGCCGGCCAGCACGATGAAGGCGAAGTTGCGGTGCACCCAGTGGATGGCCGTCAGCGCGGAAAACGGCAAATAGTGGCCGGCGGCCGTCTTGCCCAGTTCGCGCCACAGGTGGAAACCATGCTCGAAATCCATCTCCGGAATGACCTTGCCGCCGCACAGGGGGAAATCCGTGCAGGCCAGCGTGGCGTAGTTGGTGCTCACCCAGCCACCGAGCGCGATCTGCACCGTCAAGAGCACGAGCGACATGACAGCCAGCGCGCGCACGGGGCGCAGCACGGCAGCGTCCGCATCGGCGCGCAGCAGGGGTTTGACGGCATGATCCTGGCGCCCGCCTAGCCACGTCAGCATGGCCAGCAAGCCCATGCCCAGCAGCAAGTGGATGGTGACGATCACCGGTTGCAGCTTCAAGGTGACGGTCCAGGCGCCGAACGCGCCTTGCAGGCAGACGAACAGGAACAGCGCCGTCGGCAGCGCGGGGGCGAATTCCTCGCGCTTGCTCTTTCTCCACTGGCGCCACGCCTGCACCATCATCGCCACGATCAGCACGCCGATGGCCATGGCCAGGTAACGGTGCGTCATTTCGATCCACGCTTTCACCACCGTGACGGGACCGGTCGGCATCAGGGTTTCCGCCGCGACGATGTGTTCGTGCGCGAGGAAAGGATTGGCAGAACCATAACAGCCTGGCCAATCGGGACAGCCCAGGCCGGAATCGGACAGCCGCGTAAAACCGCCGAACATGATCAGGTCGACCGTCAGGAAGACGGCGATCCACACGAGCTTGCGGTATTTATTGGCGTCCGCAGACACCCACACCATGCTCAAAGGCAGCAGCGCCACCAGCAGACCCGTCAAGCCCAGCTGGGCCAGCGCGGAAAGATGCATCGTCGGCATGCGTTCCCCTTAACCGATCGCCGAAGCTTTAAGCAGCTTGGCGATGTCTTTCTTGATCTTGTTCGGGTCTGCGTCTTTCGGGAAGCGCATCATCAGGTTGCCCAGCGGATCGATCAAATATAAGTGGTCGCTGGTCTTGCCGCCCGGCTCCACGGGCAGCCAGGCCTTTAAGGCGTCATTATTCACGCGCAGCATGCTGGTGCCGTCGAATTCCCGCATCACGAGCGTGTCGAGCGGCTGAGCGTCCGTCACCAGCCAGACCCGCTCGAGGCGTTCACGTTCCTTGCCCTGCATCAAACGCAGTTGTTGCATGTCAAACAATTGCTTCTTGCACGCTTCCTGGCAATCGGACGGCCCCGTCTGCAGCAGCACCCACTTGCCTTTGAACTGGGCCAGCGGCGCGGGCTTGCCGTCCAGTTCCGTCACCTGCAGCTGGGCTTCCGGAATCGGATACAGGCGCGGGTCGATCAGGGCGCCGTAGTTGTTGCGGCCCGTGGGCTTGATGATGTAATACGTGAAATACGAGGCGATGATGGGAAAGGCGCACACGGCCACCACGGCCAATAGTTTCCACCGTCCCGTGTTTTGCAGCTGCTTGTTGCCGTTGTCTTGCGTTGCTTCAGGGCTGTTTGTTTGCACGTCGAAATCCTGTAAAGACAAAAAATAAAAAAGCCATCAGTGCCAGTGCATACCACTGGAATGCATAGCCGCGGTGCTTGTCGGCGCCCAGGTCGGGCGCCGGCCAGTCGCGCACGGGAAGCTGGCTGGCCGCTGGCGCCGCTGCTGGGTCGACTGTTTGTTCGAGGATAAATGGCTGCAGGGCCAGGCCGCTGGCCCGGGCCAGCTGGCCGATATCGGCATTTTGCACGATGGCGTACGGCGCCAGGGCCGTCGCCGTGCCCAGTTCCATCACATGGCCCGCGTTCAGGCGCGCGATGCCCGTAATGGTGACGGTACCGGCCGGCGTGGCGTAATCGGGAATGCGCGTGCGCTCGGCATTGTTGCGCGGCAACCAGCCCTGCGCCACCAGCACGTGCATGGCGGAACCGTCAATCTGGAATGGTGTGAGCACGTGGAAGCCGGCCTGGCCCTTGTAGGGGCGGTTGTCCAGGTAGACCGTCCAGGCGGGCACGAAACGGCCCGTGACGGTGACGCGGCGGTACTCGATCGCTTGCGCATCGTCCGGCAGCAGCGGTACGGCCGTCAAGGCCAGCGGCGCGGCTTGGTTGCCGGCCTCGAGCCGGGCGGCGCGGGCGAGTTTTTCATCGCCGCGGCGCTGCTGCCATTGCGCCAGCGACACGCCCAACGCCACCAGTAGCAGCATTACAACAAATGGAATCCATCTAAAATGGAAGCGGATACGCATTACAATGAAACCTCCTCAAGCTTGGCGCTACCATCCATGAAAATCCTCGTTGCCATCGCCTTCATCCTGATCCTGGGCAGCCTGGGCTCGGCCCTGTTCTTCCTCATGCGCGACAAGGGCAAGAGCAACCGCACCGTGCAGGCGCTGGCCCTGCGCGTGGGCTTGTCGATCACCCTGTTTTTGCTGATCCTGCTGGCACACCATCTGGGTTACATCCAGCCGACGGGAATTCATTAAGGCCCGGCATTGCCTGATTGGCAAATTCTTCACACTAAGAAAAAAGCCGTACCCAGGATGTCCCGGTACGGCTTTTTTTTATGGTGCAGGCGCAGGCGTCAACGGCGCGCGCCCTGCCCCGCCATTATAACCAATACACGACCACGTACAGGCCCAGCCAGACGACGTCGACAAAGTGCCAGTACCAGGCGGCGCCTTCGAAGCCGAAGTGGTGCTCGGGCGTGAAGTGGCCTTTCAGCACGCGGTACAGGATGACGGACAGCATGATGGCGCCCAGGGTCACGTGGAAGCCGTGGAAGCCCGTCAGCATGAAGAAGGTGGCGCCGTAGATGCCGGACGTCAATTTCAAGTTCAGTTCGCTGTAGGCGTGCATGTATTCGTAGACCTGGAAGCCCATGAAGATGGCGCCCAGCACGATGGTGGCGAACAGGAACAGGGCCGTCATGGCGCGGTGGCCGGCGCGCAGCGCGTGGTGGGAAATCGTCAAGGTGACGCCCGACGTCAGCAGCAGGGCCGTATTGATGGTCGGAATCCAGAACGGCGTCATGGTGGTAAATTCCTGCACCGTGCCGGCCGGGCCCGTATTGCCCCAGTGGGCGGCGAAATCGGGCCAGATCACCTTGTGGTCGAGGTCGGCCAGCCACGGCATCGAGATGCTACGCGCGTAGAACAGGGCGCCGAAGAAGGCGGCGAAGAACATGACTTCCGAAAAGATGAACCAGCTCATGCTCCAGCGGAAGGAGTGGTCGATGCGCTCGCTGTACAGGCCCTGCTCCGATTCGCTGATGGCGTCGCCGAACCAGAAATACAGCACCAGCAGGATGCCCGCGATGCCCAAGTAATTCACGTATGGTCCCCAGGAGACGTCGTTGACCCAGGCCGAGGCACCGATCATGGTCAGCAGCAGGCTGGCGCCGCCCAGCATGGGCCAGCGCGACGGGCCGGGCACGAAATAATAAGGTACGGCGGCGTGGTTGGAACTCATCATCATCTCCTCAAAAACTTATAGGGTGGTTTTTTATAATTTATAAAACGACGAATTTAACAATTGAAATCAGGATGCCGATCAGGCAAGCCACCACCAGGAAACCGGCGATGACGATGTGCACGGGATTGAGCTTGGCCGAGTCCGTGTCGAAATCGCTCTTGCGGCGCAGTCCCGTGAACGACCAGACGACGGCCCGCAGCGAATACAGGAACGACGCTTTTTCAGACTGCTTGGATTCGTCCATGACACTCTCCTATTGGACGGCCGGCGTTTGAGCCTGGCTCAGACCGGCAATCTCGAAAAACGTGTACGACAGGGTGATGGTCTTCACCTCTTTCGGCAGGGCCGGATCGAGGAAGAACACCACCGGCATCTGCCGCGCTTCCTTCGGTTTCAAGGTCTGCTGCTTGAAGCAGAAGCACTCGACCTTCTTGAAATGCGGCGTGGCGCTCTGCGGCGCGTAGCTGGGGATGGCTTGCGCGTTGACGACGCGGTTTTGTGTATTGACCACTTCATACATGACGGTCACCAGTTCGCCCGGATGCACCTGCATGCTCGAGACGGTCGGGCGGAAACGCCAAGGCCCTTGCGCATTGCCGTCGAACTCGACGGTGATGCTGCGCGTCGTATCAACCTGCGTATTGTTGTCGTAAGCCACCGTGCCATCTTTTTGCGTCAGCACGTTGATGCCCATCACTTCGCAAATCTGCTTGTAGACGGGAATCAGGGCATAGCCAAAACCGAACATCAGCACGGCAATGACGAGCAGCTTGCCCAGCATCTTGCGGTTCAGGCCGCGTGTTTCCTGTTGGTGGGGCGTCGTCACGTCAGAGCCACATGCGCTTGACGAACACGGACAGGAAGAAGAAGGCCGCCAGGGCCCCCAGTATCAGCCCGGTACGCAGGTTGTTCGGTTTTTTACGTTCGGTCATGACAGGCACTTTATTCAAGACGGGCCGCGCAACACGCCGGCCCGGGATACCTCATTTCACTGTCGGCGGCGTTTCAAACGTGTGGAACGGCGCCGGGCTCGGCACGGTCCATTCCAGGCCTTCCGCGCCTTCCCATGGTTTCGCTGGCGCAGCCTTGCCGCCGCGGATGGTCGGCAAGACGACGAAGAACAGGAAGTACACCTGCATCAGGCCGAAACCGAAGCCGCCGATCGAGGCGATCATATTAAAGTCCGTGAACTGCGCCGGATAATCGGCGTAGCGGCGCGGCATGCCGGCCAGGCCCAGGAAGTGCATCGGGAAGAAGGTCACGTTGAACGTGATCAGCGACAGCCAGAAGTGGATCTTGCCGCGCGTCTCGTTGTACATATGGCCCGTCCATTTCGGCGACCAGTAGTAGAAACCGGCGAACAGGGCGAACAGCGAACCGGCCACCAGCACGTAGTGGAAGTGCGCCACCACATAATAGGTATCCTGCAGCTGGATGTCGATCGGCGTGACGGCCAGGATCAGGCCCGTGAAGCCGCCCATGGTAAACACGAAGATGAAGCCGACCGAGAACAGCATCGGCGTTTCGAACGTCATCGAGCCCTTCCACATCGTGGCGATCCAGTTGAACACTTTCACGCCCGTCGGCACGGCGATCAGCATGGTCGCGTACATGAAGAACAGCTGGCTCGTCACCGGCATGCCGGTGGTAAACATGTGGTGCGCCCAGACGATGAAGGACAGAATCGCGATCGACGCCGTGGCGTAGACCATCGAGGCATAGCCGAACAATGGCTTGCGGGCAAACGCGGGCAGAATCTGCGAGACGATGCCGAAAGCCGGCAGAATCATGATGTAGACCTCGGGATGGCCGAAGAACCAGAAGATGTGCTGGTACATGACGGGGTCGCCGCCGCCTGCCGCATTAAAGAACGAGGTGCCGAAATGGCGGTCCGTCAGGGTCATGGTGATGGCGCCGGCCAGCACGGGCATGACGGCGATCAACAGATACGCGGTAATGAGCCAGGTCCAGCAGAACATCGGCATTTTCATCAGGGTCATGCCGGGGGCGCGCATGTTCAGGATGGTGACGATGATGTTGATCGAACCCATGATGGACGAGGCGCCCATCAGATGCATTGCAAAAATCGCCATGTCCATGCCGGGGCCCATCTGCGTCGACAGCGGTGCATACAGGGTCCAGCCGGCAGCCGTGGCGCCACCCGGTACGAGGAAGGACGTGGCCAGCAGCAGCGCGGCCGGCGGCAGCAGCCAGAACGAGAAGTTGTTCATGCGGGCAAACGCCATGTCGGAAGCGCCCACTTGCAGCGGGATCATCCAGTTGGCGTAGCCGACGAAGGCCGGCATGATGGCGCCAAACACCATCACCAGGCCGTGCATGGTGGTCAGTTGATTAAAAAATTCCGGGTGAAAGAATTGCAAGCCCGGATGAAACAGTTCCGTACGGATCATCAGGGCCAGCACGCCGCCCGACAGCAGCATGATGAACGAGAACCACAGGTACAAGGTGCCGATATCCTTGTGGTTGGTGGCAAACAGCCAGCGGCGGTAGCCGGTCGGGTGGTCGTGGGCATGGTCGTGACCGGCGTGGTCCAAGGTGCTCGTGCTAGTACTCATATGCGGCTCCTAATTACTTGCGTGCAGCCACGACTTCGGCTGGTTGAACGATGTTCTCTGCGGCCTTGTTCGACCAGGAATTGCGCGTGTAAGTGATCACTGCGGCAATTTCCGTGTCGGACAGCTGTTTCCATGCTGGCATTTCCGCGGGATACTTGCCGCTCTTTTGCCCGTTCAGCAAGACGTGGATCTGATCGGCTTTCGGGCCGTTCACCACGGCCGAGCCGTCCAGCGGCGCAAATGCCCCCGGTACGCCCTTGCCGGTCGCCTGGTGGCAGACCACGCAGTTGGCCGTATACACTTTCTCGCCCTTGACCTTCAATTCGTCGATGGTCCACACCTTGCTTGGATCATCAGCCAATGCGGCCATTTCCTTTTGTTTTACATCAACCCAAGCCTTGTAGTCGTCGGCTGACACGACCTTGACGACGATGGGCATGAACGCGTGTTCCTTGCCGCACAGCTCGGCGCAATTGCCGCGGAAGGTGCCGATATGGTCGGCCTTGAACCAGGTGTCGCGCACGAAGCCGGGAATCGCATCCTGCTTGACGCCGAAGGCGGGCACGGACCAGGCGTGGATGACGTCGTTGGCCGTCAGTACCACGCGGATCTTCTTGTTGACCGGCACGACGACTTCGTTATCGACTTCGATCAGGTAATTTTCGCCCCGTTTTTCCGTCGGCGGCGCGCCTGGCGCACCCACTTGCGAGCGCGGCGTGGCCAGGTTGGAGAGGAAGGAAATGCCTTCGCCCTCGCCTTTCAGGTAGTCATAGCCCCATTTCCACTGCATGCCGGTGGCCTTGATGGTGATGTCGGCGTTCGAGGTGTCCTTCATGCCGACCACGGTGCGCGTGGCAGGCAGGGCCATGCCGATGACGATCAGGAAAGGCACGACGGTCCAGGCGATCTCGACGGTGGTGCTTTCGTGGAAAGTGGCCGGCTTGTGGCCCAGGGACTTGCGGTGCTTGAAGATGGAATAGAACATGACGCCGAACACCGCCACGAAGATCACCAGGCAGATGATCATCATCAGGGTGTGCAAATCGTAGATTTCATGGGCGATCTGTGTCGCCGGCGGTTGCAGATTCATTTCGAACGGCACGGGACCGCCGGTGCCGGGATAGGTGCTGGCAGCCGGTGCCGCCGTGGCCCATCGCCCGATGCCAAACGCTGTCAAAGACAGCCCGAGCAGCAACGATTGAAGTCGCTTTGCATGTGTCATGTTTTCCCCAACCACCCAAAAATAATGATATTTTAAACGGCTGCGGATTTCTCCGTACTGGACCGCTGCCGCTCCTCCATGAAAGCAACACGGCCGGAATGCGGCCATGTGCGTCAAGCACCAGCGAATTCCATGCTGGCTGCCGCAGCAAAAAACGGCGGCGCGCAACCATGCTGGAACCCTGTTTTTCTTCCCCACATCGAAATGGCCTCGTGTGGAAGATGGTTACTATACTAATGCAGTAACTTCGAATAAGTCTCGCTTTGTTTTTTTTATTTTGTATGCAGCCCTTGTTTTTTTCAATTAGCAAGCTGACAAACAATCAATGATTATAATCAAGTAAACTTGAATCCATCAAGCAATAATCGGCTTTGTGCGCGCCCTTCTCCCGGCCGCCGCGCGCTTTGCAACGCCAAGTTGCCACATCGCGCGCGAATGCGACCAAGTATCGGTTTCTTTGCCATTTTATTTAGGCTTGCGCGGCAGATCGAAGCGGATGATCGCTTCGCCATTGCGCGTCACGCGCGGCGCGGGACGGAAGGCATGGCCATAGATCACTTCGAAACTCAGACCCAGCTTGCCGTCGGGACGACGCGTCTTTTCCAGCGCGGCCAGCATGCGCTGCCAGGCCGCCTTGCCCATCAGGCCGCGCCGGCGCGTGGTGAGCGGGTTGCCGCCAAAGGCGCGCACGTCGGCCAGCAGTTTTTCTGCCGTGTCGTAGGTGACGGTGATGATCTCCATGTCCAGCACGGGCGTGGAAAAGCCCGTCTCGACCAGCATGTCGCCAAAGTCGTGCATATCGACAAAGGGCAAGGCGTGCGGATATAAATCGGCCTCGGCAAACGCGTCGCGCACTTCGCGGAAGGTGTCGGGGCCGAAGCAGGAAAACATCAGCAAGCCATCGAGGCGCAGCGCGCGCCGCCATTCGGCAAACACGCGGTCGGGCTGGGCATGCCAGTGCAGCGCCAGATTCGACCACACGAGGTCGATGCTGCCCTGCGCCAGCGGCAGGTCGCCCAGGTCGCCGCACAACAAATCCACGCCTGTCTTGGCCGGCAGCAACTTGCTAAGGAACTGGTTCAGGCTGGCCAGTTTCGACGCGGGCGCGCGCGCCGCCTGCATCATCGCTTGCGCTGCATCGAGACCGATAATCTGCGCAGCGGGATAATCCTTGTGCAATTGCGCCAGGTCCGCGCCGGGGCCGCAACCGGCGTCAAGCACGCGATGCGGCGTGATTTTCACCAGCTCCAGGCGCTCGTGCATGCGTGCCGACACTTCGCGGCGCAGGAAGTCCGACGGCGCGACGCGCGCCGGACGGGAAAAGAAATCGCGTACTTGCACCGCATCGATGGGCGCACTCATTTTGGGCGGACTGGTGGGAACTGGCATGTTGAATCGGGTGAGGTGAGATAATGTCGGCAGTGTACATGGAACGACGCCATCGCGATGCGGACCGCTACCCGGCAACAATTTGATGCCGCCTGGCGGGCGTTGCGACTGTGGCTAGGCGCCACCGTGCTGCCGGCCCAGTGCGCGCTGTGCGGCATGGGTTGCCCGCAAGTGCTGTGCCCGCCTTGCCGCGCGCAGTACCTGGGGCAAGGACGCGGGCAACTGCGCCACCGCTGCCGCCAGTGCGCCAATCCGCTCGCTGACATTGAGGTGGCTCAACTCTGCGGGCGCTGTTTGCGCCAGCAGCCCGCATATGACGCCACCGTCACGGCGTTTGACTATGCGGCGCCCGTCGACCAGTTGCTGCTGCAGCTGAAATTCGGCGCGCGCCTGGCGTTGGCGCCCCTGTTCGCAGAACTGCTGCATGTTGCCATTCAGCAACAGCAGGAGTGGCAAGCGCCACAATTGCTGTGCCCGGTGCCCTTGGGCCCGGCACGGCTGGCCGAGCGGGGTTTTAACCAAGCGCTGGAAATTGCCCGCCCGCTGGCGCGCCTGCTGGATATACCTTTACAGCCCCGGCTGGCGCTGCGGGTGCGCGAAACGCGGGCGCAAAGCGGCGTGGCGCCGCAGGAACGGCAAGCCAACCTGGCGCACGCGTTCGCCATCGCGCCGGACCATGCGGCGTTATTGCCAGGATGCCATGTCGGCATCGTCGACGACGTGATGAGCAGCGGCCATACCGTCAACGCCCTGGCGGCCGCCTGCAAGCGCGCGGGGGCGGCCAGGGTCAGCATATTGGTGGTGGCGCGCACGCCGCCGCATTAAATTCGCTGTATATATGAGAGATAGACCAAGGAGAGCATTTTGTTTCACGTTGTTTTGGTAGAACCTGAAATCCCGCCCAATACGGGCAACGTCATCCGCCTGTGCGCGAACACGGGCGCGCAGCTGCATCTGGTCGAACCGCTGGGCTTTCCCCTCGACGATGCCAAGATGAAGCGCGCCGGCCTCGATTACCACGATTACGCGAAGATGAAGGTGCACAAGAATTGGGCAGCCTTCCTGGCCGATACCCAGCCCGACCCCGCCCGCATGTTCGCCATGACGACGCGCGGCTCGCGCCCGTTCGGCGACGTGGCCTTCCTGCCGGGCGACGTGTTCGTGTTCGGCTCGGAAACGAAAGGCCTCGATCCAGCCCTGCGCGACGGTTTCCCGGCAGAGCAACGCATCCGCCTGCCCATGCGCCCCGACAACCGCAGTTTGAATTTATCGAATACGGTGGCCGTCGTTGTCTACGAGGCCTGGCGCCAGCATGGATACGCCGGCGGCGCGTAGGTCGGATTAGGCCCAAGGGGCCGTAATCCGACAACATTGTTGGCGTTAGTGGTGTTGTCGGATTACGCGGGGCTTTACCCCGCTAATCCGACCTACGCATTTGCATACGGCGATCAGCGCAGCGCCAGCCGCGCCGCGCCGCTATTGTCGTCCAGCATCACCAGCTGCGTGCGCAAATCGCGCGTGGCGGCCAGCTTGCCATTCACGTACAGATTCGTCTTGACGCCGTACACGCCTTGCGACACGCCGGCCGGCAAGGTCAGCTCGAACGAGTTTTCAAAGCGACCGCCCGATTTGTTGTTGCTGGCCAGGGCTTTCGAGCCGGACTTGAATGGCTGGCCTTGCGGGTCGAGCACCACCAGTTCTTCGCGCACGTCGTTGACGCTTTGCGCGCTGCCGTTGACCAGCTCCACCACGGAGTTGACCTTGAACGGCTGGCCGCGCTTGACGGTCGACGCGCTCAGCTGCGGCGTGTACGACACCACTTGCGGCTCGCGCGGCAAGGCGCCGCGCGTACGGATGTAGTCGCGGTCCGCCTGCGCCGCCGTCTTGGTCTGGCGCGAATTGACATTGATGGCCAGGCAACCGGCCGCCGCCAGGCCACCGCCGATGGCCGCGCCCTTCAGCGCGCCATTCTTGCCGCCCGCCAGCGCCCCCAGCAGCGCGCCCACGGCCGCACCGGCCGCCGCCGACGTGCCCACGCTGCACGGATCCTCATCCGTGGCCGCCTGGGCGCCGCCTTGCGGATAGGAACTGTCCTGGCGCACGCCGTTCGGGCTCATAGTCGCCGTGGCGCAGCCGGTCAGCATGGCCGCGATGGTCAGCGCAGCGACGGCGCGCAAGGTGGTGTGATTCAGCATGGTGACTCCCGGATGACTAATTGATCGTTGTTTCCGTCTGCAGCACTTGCCGTTCGCGCTCGCGGATGCGGCGCGACAGATTGTCGATGCGCGCATTGCCCGGATCGACGCGGCGCGCGCTTTCCAGATACGTCTTGGCCGCATCGAACTTACCTTCCAACAATGAACGCTCGGCATCGCGCAGGAACGATTGCGCCATCTCGTTACGCATGGCCGCGCCGCTATCGACGGGCGACGTTTCCAGCGGACGGCGTTCGGTCACCACTGGACGTTCGACCGCGCGCGCGGGCGCCGGTTCCTGCTGTGCCGGCATTGCTGCCGGCGCCGGTGACGGGGCAGAAACGGGCGCCGCCATCGACAGCGCCTGCACGTCGGCCTTCAGCTGCGGCAATTCCACCGCTTCGCGGTCGATCGCTTCCAGCCTGGCGATGCCATTACGGGCCGCCGTCGCATCCTTGCCATCGAGCGCCTGGCGCACGCCGACCAGCACGGACGCGGCTGCCGCCTGCTGGCGCGCCAGCTGCTTGCGCAAGGAATCCACGCTGGCAGCGCCCGCGCAATCGATGTCGAGCCCGGCAATGCCCCTGGCGGCGCTTTGCAATTGATGGCCGTCAATATTGCGCTCGATGGCGCGCACGCCGCGCTGGCAACTGCCCGATGCGGCACCGGCCTTGCCGATCGCCGCCTGCAGATCGTCGGCCTTGGCGCTGGACTTGCCCGTACACACATTTTTCGCCGTCGCCAACTTCTGGCGGGCGCCGTCCAGGCTGCCATTCGCCACCAGTTTCAAGCCACTGTCGATGGCGTCATTGCAGGCCGATTCACTCTTGCCGCCCGGCTTGCCATTCATGTAGACGATGACGGCCGCCAGCACGACGGCGCCGCCCAGCCAGCGCAGCCACTTGCGCGGCGGCGGTGGTGTTGCTGGTGCAGGCGCCGGTGGCGGCACGGGCTTTGGCGCGGCCTGCGGCGGCACCGGCGCCGGAGCCGGAGCCGGCTTGGGCGGCGCTTTCGGCGCAGACGCGGGCACCACCGGCTGGGGCGGCGGCTTCGGCGCCACTGGCGGCGATACTGGCGCCGGCGCCGGCGCCGCCACCGGCACAGGCAGCGGCGGCGGCATGGCCGCGGCTGGCTGGACTACGCCAGCCTGCGCCTGCCCGCAGTAGGGGCAATGGCTGACAACGGTCCACAGGCCCGTCTTGCATTTGTTGCAGATATCCAAAACTAATCCTTCATTCCAACGTCATTCCAGCGTTCACAGAGGCGGCGGCATCAACGGTGGCGGCGCGCTGAGGAACAAGGGCGCCAGCTCGGGGAACTGGGCCAGCTCGGCCCAGGCTGGCAAACCGGCGCGCCACACCTTGGTGGTGGCTGGCACGACCTGCCCCCCCTGCACGTACTGCACGATCTGCTGGGCCGTGAACGGTCCCTGCTGCTGGCCGTTTATGCCCAGGAAATACTGGTATTCCACCAGCGGCGGCGGCATGCCGCCCAGCGGTGGCGGCACCATGCCGAAGGCCGGCGCCACGCCAGCGGCCGGCGCGCTGGCCGGGCGCAGCAATTGCTCCAGGCGTCCCGCTTCCAGCATTTCTCCCTTGATCGCATATTTCAACCGGGGCTGGCCGTCCGCTTCCGGCTCGCGCACTTCCCAGTCGTAAGCGTCGCCGTCGGAGTCGCCGATCACGTTCGCCCATTCCTTCAGGCGCCCCAGCAAGGCTTGCACCGTGCGGTCGAGCTCATCGCTGGCCATGCCCTTGCGGCGCGCCGATTCGCGCAGGCGCGCGCCCAGCTCGGCGGAAATGGCGCTGCCAAAGCCGACGTACGGCAGCTGCGAGCCATCGGCCTGCGCCACCAGCTTGGGCGCATACACGGTGCGTTCATAGTATTTTGCCAGCGCCGCCATGGCCGCCGTCTGCACGGCGTCAAGCGCCGTCAATTTTTCCTCGATGCGCAGGGCGATATTTTTCTCGTACGAGGCAGGCATGCCGTTCTGGCGGATGGCCCGTTCGTTGCCGATGCGGCGCAGGTCGCCCGGTTCGACGGCAAACTGGTACTGGCCTGGCGGCACGACTCTGCCCGTGTGGCGCGTCAGCACGCCCAGCATGATCGCTTGCAGGAACTCGCCGAAATCCTCGGCCAGGCGCTTCATTTCATCGGTATTGGGCGCGATCGGGTGCGTGAATTGCGTCGGATCGATATGCGTGTGGGTCGGCGCCTTGTCGTTGTCGCCTTCCTTGCGGTAGCTGGTGCGCCAGCCTTCCAGGCCGCGCAGCACCGTCATCGGCACGCCGGCCAGCTCGCAATAGCAGACGGCGCGCCCGCGGATGCCCGTCTCGACGATTTCCAGCTGGCTCACCGTGATGCCCACCTGGGTCGGCACGCACGATTCGAGCTCGGCGCCGAACTTCGCCTTGAAGGCGGCCGCGTTGGCCACGCCGATCACGCACTTGAACTGGTCCGACACGACCGTGAAGTCGCCCGCCATGTTGGCGTCGATCCAGGGCATGGAGCAGGCCAGCAGCTTGCGGAAGCGGTCCAGGCGTTCGGATACGTCCATCTGTTCCAGCGCCTCGAACAGGGGGTCGGGCGTGCTCGTCGCCCCTTCGGCCAGGCCCGCCGTGGCGATCATGTTCTCGGCCATGCGCGTCACCTTGGCCAGGATCAAGCCCCGTTGCGCCGGTTCGCCCAGCATGGGGAACAGCGCTTTCGAGCCGCCCATGTCCTTGAACGCTTCATCGGCCCACTGGCGCAAGGTGGCCGCCGACGGCAGCGCAATGTCTTTTTCCGTGACGGGAATGACGATCAGGGTCGCGTGTTCCTTGTCCAGGTCCTTTTGCAGGATGGTATTGGCCGTTTTGAGTTCCGCCAGCATGGCCAGCACGCCTTCGCGGCCCGTTTGCAGTTCGCCCACCAGGCCATTCCACTGCGCGCGGCCCTGCGCATCGACGCCGACCCGGTTGCCCAGCCAGCGCGACAGCTCGCCCAGCAGGATGACGGACTCGTCCGCCGCCTTGGCCCGCAAATGGAATTTCAGCGCATTCGCCATTTCCGTGCGCAGATGGTCCATCACCACGCCCGCCTGCTTTTCGCCATTGCTGAGGAAGCCGAAGGTGCTGCGCGTCTGCTCCAGGTTGTTCAACAGCCGCTCGTATTCGCGCGAGCGCACGGCTTCCTTGATTTCGCGGTAGCGCTCGGCATTCGCGCCGATCTGCGCCGTCAAGCCGCTGCCCGGCGCCTCGATGCGGTCCTTGATCTGTTCCACCAGCGACAACACGTATTCCAGGCCGCCGAATTCTTTATTGTCAAGATAGCCATACAACTGGTCGCGCACGACTTTCTTGACGTCGTCGAGCACTTCGCGGCGGCGCTTGCTGATGCGGTCTTCCGTCGTATCGGCCGTGGAATCCTGGTCGCGCACGGCATCGCGTTCCAGGTGTTTCATGGCGTCGCGCACCTGCGCCGGCCATTCGCCGCGGTCGAAACCCGTGCGGATATCGTTGATGCGCGTATTGACGCGGTTTTCCACGCCGGCCAGCAAGTGGCCGTGGCGGTCTTCCAGCAATTCGTCGACGACGCGAAAATCGATGAAGTCGCCGCTGGAGCGCTTCAGTTCGATGCTCTTGTCCGAAAATTCGGGGAAATCGCTGAACGGCGTGCCCTTCAGGAACATATTTGCGGCGAGGAAATTATCGCGCTGCGTATCCGTGGCGCGGTTGGCGCCCGCATCCGTGCCGCCCACGCCAAAGAACGCTTGCAGCATGGCGCCGGCCCAGCGGTGGGCACGCTCGTCGCGCGCCGCTTCCTGGCGCGTATCGAGCACGGCCATGCCGAACGAGGAAAAGCGCTTCGAGAAATACAGGCGCATGTCGCCGAAGCGGTCTTGCGGCACGGGCGCGTTGTACAGCGAGTTCTTGTGCTGCGCCTGGTTGACGGCGATCGAGCGCTTGGCGCGGGCGAAGTCGGCCGAGGCGAAATCCTCGAACAGCGAGTCGGCCACCATGTGGTAAACGTCGCTGACATCCTTGGTGTGCTGCTGGGCAAGATTGCCCGAATCGATCAGGTACACCTCGCTGTACGGCTCGCGCGTCAGCTCCGGACGGTCGTACGCATCCCAGCGGCCCACATAGCCCTTGTTGCCCATCATGGCCGATTCCAGCTCCATCAGCGCCGCATAGCCGTTGGCCTCGACCCGGTCCTTGTTGGCCTTGGTGTAGCCGGTCGGCAAGAACAGCATCAGCTCCACGTCGGCCGCGCCCACTTCGCTGCGCGCCAGCCAGCGCGCCAGCAAGCCCATGTCGAGGAAGGAACCGGACCCCGTGCCGCCCGCCACGGAACCGACGATGACGATGCGGAAACGGTTCGTTTCCATGCGCAAACCCAGTTCGGCCAGCTGGCGCTCGTGCGACAGGCCCGCCTTCAGCGCTTTCAGCTTCAAACGGATCTTGTCGCGGATCTTCGCGTATTTGTCGAAGAAATACAGGCGCGACACGGCGCGGATCTGCCCGGCGCCGCTGCTCATGTCGAAACGCAGCTCGCGGATGCGCTGCGGCGTCAGCGGCAACCATTCCTTGATGTGCGGATATTTCTCCAAGGAATCTTCATCACGGCTGTACTTGTCCATGTCGAACGATTCGACCACCTTGTCGTCGTCCGTGAACTTCACCTGGTCGAACTGCAAGTCCTTCGCCTGCGACTCGCCGCTTTCGATCACGGCGCCATTGTCGAGGTCGAAATGGATGAATTGCGCGATGGGAAAGTCGGCCAAGCCCTCGATGCGCGTGCGGTTGCCCGCGCCGCCCCACAGGGTGTTGAGGATGCGCCGGCGCACGCGCATCAGCACCTGCATGCCCGTGCCGCCGATGCCGATGAACAGGGTCGGGCGCAGTTCGATGATCTTGTCCTGCTTGCGCTCGTTGGCGCCGCCGGGGATGGTTTGGTTCAGGTTCTCTGCCATGGTGATTCCTTCGATGATGCGTGCAACGGCGTATTCTTAGCGGCGGCTGGAAGTAAAGGTCAACAGTAACGCGACCAGGCCCACCAGTACCAGCGGTCCCATGAACAGCGGCGCGAGGAATTTATGCGCATTCACGGCCGCCAGCACGACACCCGTCGCCAGGCTGGCCAGGAAGATGAACAGCCACCAGCCCGAGGCATTGGCCTTGTTCGGCGGCACGCGCTTGGCCACCAGGCCATTTGCATAGGCATTCTTGGCAAAGAAAAAGGCGATGAACAGCAGCAACAGCACGACGCCGCCGACCAGGGTGTCGCGCGACGAGGTGTCGGTCGTGCTGGCAGGATCGAGCGCGGGTGCAGCTTCGGTAGTGGCCGTGGTGGATGCTGGTGCGCCCGGCGCATCGGCGGCCGGCGGCGCGGATGCCGGGGCCGGCAAGGTAAAGCCTGCGTTGTCTTTTGGAGTCTCTTGCGCCATGGTATGCCTCTGGTGGATTTGAATAGTTTAAAAGGAAATCGTTATCAGGCCAGGCTCAGGGTATGGCCTTCGGCCACGCGCACGACGGCCGGCTTGCCCAGGCCACGCTTGAGTTCGCCAATGTCGCGGCCGTCATCGTCGCGGATCTGCACGCTTTTGAATGGTTTGAGCAGCACTTGCCGCTGCACGCCGTCGGCCATCACCTTGTAGCGCGTGGCGCGCGTGCCAAGCAAACCCAGCGCCAGCAAACCCAGCACGAGCGCCAGCACGCCGCCGAGTATCACCAGCACGGGCAAGAGCGGATACTGGATGCGCACCAGCAGCGGGATCGTCGCCTGCGACGCGCGCACGCTGTCGGGCGGCGTGAACATGCCGGAGATCGGATCGCCGGGGAACAGTTCCTGCAAATCCTTGCCGAAGCTGGACGCCAGCGCCAGCCGCTGTTCCGACAGGCCCACCTGCGCCTGCATGGGCAGCAGCACCTGCTTGCCCATGGCGGCCATCGCCTGCGCTGACCACGGCGACGGAATCTGCGCCATCGGCAACGCAAACTGCACCTGCACGGACTGGCTGGCACCCGGCTGCAATTGGCGGATTTGATCTGGCGCAACGTGCAGCGGCGCGTTCTGGCCCGCCAGGCTGGCGTGCACCCTGGCGCTGTCGATCACGTACGGGAAAAACATGTTTTGCAGCGACGCCTGCAGCACCACTTGCGGCACCAGGTTCGCCGCATCGACGTCGAGCACGATGGTGCGCCCGTCGCGGCCCAGGCTGGCGTGCACATTGGCGCTGTTCTTGACGGACTGGGGCACGATGCGCACGGCATCCTGGTCCACCGGTTTCAGCCGCGCGGGCGGACGCGTCAGCACTTGCGACAGCCGCCCCTCGGCCAGGATGCGGGTCAACGCCTCGGACGCGGGCTGGCCATACGCGAGCGCATACACCATCAAGCCCTTGGCGCTGTACAGCTTGCCCTGCACGGGCATGCGCAGCGGAAACACCACCGTCTTGGTGATCGACGGTTCCAGGTGCAGCAAGCGGTAAAAATCGCGGTTGCGCTCGGCCGTCTGGCTGTCGTTGTTCGGGCTGTTCTTGTTATTCGTAAAAATCCACACGATGCCGGACGCGGACTGGAACGGGCCCGTGATGGTCTTGGTCACGGCTTCCTGGAAATCCGTGTCGGCCAGCGCGCCGCCGGCGCTCTTGCGCGCCAGACCCAAGTTCGCCAGCTGGCCGGCCACGCCGGCGCCGCCCTGCCCTTGCCCGATCAGCGCTGGCGACACATTGCTGCCGCTGCTCTGGCTGAAGGCCAGGGTGTAGACCTTGTCGGACGGACTCGTCGCAGCCTGCGCCACGGCGCCCACCAGGGCTTTCAGCTGCGAATGCTCATCCGTGTAGAACGGCTCCATCCAGCCCGAGTTTTGCACCAGAAACGCTTGCTGGATGCCGGCCGCATGCGCGGCGGCGGCGCTGAAAAACGCGGCACTGGCCACGGTCAGTAAGCGCGCCTTCATGCCTGCAAGGCCCAGCCATCGATGCGCGACAGCAGCGGGTGGTAGGCCCACAGCATGCCTTCATGCACAAACAGGCGCACGCGCCACGGCTCGCTGACGGCGAACGTGTGGAACACGGTCTCGCGCAATTCGTCGTCCTGCACCAGCTGGGCCGCCAGGCGCTCGCTCGAGCGCAGCACGCTCGACAGGCCGGCGCTGGTGGCGAACTTGACGCCGAAGACGCTGCTGCCCCCGCCCGATTCCAGCAAGGGCATGACGGCCTGGTTCTTGCCGCCATCGTCGCCGTGTTCCGGTTCTTCCCACGGCGCCGTTTTCAGCTTGGCGGCGAAGCGGTAATTGAAGCTGCCCGAACACAGGCGCGGCGCCAGCGCGTCGGCCCGCTCGGACTGCGCGCCCAGTTTCACGTAGACATAGGTGCCGCGGCTGCGCTCGAAGCACAGCTGCCACAGGCCGCCATCGCGCGACACGTACGGGCTGCCGAATTCGAAATGCGGCACCAGCCCTTCGGGCCAGGGCGTAAACGAAGCGGCCACGTTGCCGTCCGGCTGCAGCTGCAGCCGGAGCTGGCCGTTGGCGCAAGGCCACACGGCCATGCGGTTGTAGGCCACGGGGGCGCTGACGGTGCCCAGGTCGACCACGCCGTCGAGCAGCACATCGCTGCCCGGCTTTTGTTGCGCATCAAGGTTGACGAAGCGGATGCGGCCATCGTCGTCGCGCAGCGGTGCCCACAGGCGGCTCTGGAACCAAACGGGCGCGGCCACGCACGGCGCGCCGCCCACGTGCTCGACCTCGTAGGTCAGCGAAGGCACGTCGGGACGGATGCAGGCCAGGCCATGGCTGGTCGGCAAGACCAGCACGCTATTGAATTCCGGCACCAGCTCGGCGCGCCAGGCGCCGTGGGCCAGGTCCGATTCGGCCAGCAAGCTGCCATAGTCGGGGTCCAGCGCCAGCCAGCGTTTCGAAGCGGGCAGCCAGGCGTGCAGGACGGCCTTGCGCGGGTCGAGCGCCAGCAGCGCGGGCGCGCTGGTGCCGAACCGGGCGGAAAAGAATTCGTATTCGCCGGGCGGCGGCATGGGCAGCGAGGCATCGGCTTGCGCATGCTCTTCGCGCGCACGCTGGTCGGCCAGCTTCAGCGGTACGCTGGCCTGGCGCAAGCCGGCCGGACCGGCCGGCGGCACATCGCTGACAGGATGCGCGCCGAAAGGAGGAACCCAAGGCGCCACCCCGGACGGCGTGGCGGCCGCCTCGGGCGGCACTTGCAAGGCCGCGCCCGAGGCGGGGTCGAACGCAAATTCGGGCGGAAACTGCCGCACGGGCGCGCCGGCCGCCGCGGGCAGGCGCCGCGCCAGCATCAGCTTGCCGATATCGGCATGGCTCACCAAAGGCGAGACGTTCTGGCCGTCCGCGCTGCGCTGCATGCTCCATGCGCCCGCGTCATCGACGTACCAGGCGCCGGAGGGCAGTGGCCAATCCCCAGAAGTTTTATGATCCATGTATTTTCTATGACAAGCAATGCATATCAGACGGTGTAACGTGCTGGGGCTGTCGAAACGAAGTCGCAGCCCTGGCAGTTCTCATAGTAACGTCTTTTTATCTGTATGGAAACATTGACGACGGTCCTCAGCCCTGCTGCGTCCGCACTTTCGTCAACAGCTTGGTGGTCGAGCGGTCGTGCGCGAAATCGATGGCCACGGCCTGGCCGCCATACGCCAGCACGGCGCGTCCTTCGGGGATGGCCGCCATGTCGTAGTCGCCGCCCTTGGCATAGATTTCCGGTTCGATCTCCTGCACCACTTCCAGGGCGCTGTCTTCCGAGAACGGCACGACCAGGCTCACCGCTTCCAGCGCGGCCAGCACGGCCATGCGGTCTTCACAGCTGTTCAGGGGACGATCGTCGCCCTTGCCCAGGCGTTTCACCGAAGCATCAGTATTCACGGCAACGATCAGCGAGGCGCCCAGCGCGCGCGCCTGCGCCAAATACGTCACGTGGCCGCGGTGCAAAATGTCGAACACGCCGTTCGTCACTACCACCGGTTTCGGCAGGGCCGCGGCGCGGGCGCGCAATTCGTCACGGCCGCACAGTTTGTTTTCAAAATCAGGCATGGATATCTCTTGTTGGGTTAAATACGGTCACACTCAGGCGTGGCTATCGCCTTGGATGCCAGCGGCATCGCGGCGCCAGGCATCGATCAAGGCCAGAATGGCAGGATCCAGGCCCTCTTCGGCGATGCGATCTTGCCGGTAATAAATCATCAGCGCATACACGCCGGCCAGGCGGCTGACGGGTGGCGACAGCGCATATTCATTGCCGCGCGCCGGTTGCCGGGCACGCCAGTAATTGATCGCCGCTTCCAGCGCCTGCATCCGCAGTTCCATCGCCCTCTCCTTCCGCCGCCCGCTCCCGCATTATAGGGGGCGATCCGCTACAATACGCCATCGGCGCCACAGTTTCACGTTTGCGCCACCTTTCATTCATTGCAAGTAAGTACTTCCTGTGTTTCAATCAACCTATGACACTGACTGAACTGAAATATATCGTTGCAGTCGCGCGAGCGAAGCACTTCGGCCACGCCGCCGAAGCCTGTTTCGTTGCCCAGCCCACCCTGTCAGTGGCCATCAAGAAACTCGAAGACGAATTGGGCGTGGTCCTGTTCGAACGGGGCGGCGCGGAAATCTCCGTCACGCCCCTGGGCGCGCAGATCATCGCGCAAGCCGAGCGCGTGCTGGAACAGACGGCCGCCATCAAGGAACTCGCCAAGCAGAACAAGGATCCGCTGGCCGGCCCCCTGCGCCTGGGCGTGATCTATACGATCGGCCCCTACCTGCTGCCGCCGCTGGTCAAGGCCATGATAGACCAGGTGCCGCAGATGCCTTTGATTTTGCAGGAAAACTTCACGGTTCGCCTGCTCGAATTGCTGCGCCAAGGCGAACTGGACGTGGCCATCATGGCACTGCCCCTGCCCGATCACGGCATGGCCATCCAGGCACTGTATGACGAACCGTTCGTCGTGGCCATGCCGCGCCAGCATCCGTGGACGGCGCGTGAAAAAATCGCCGCACAGGACCTGAAATCGGAAACCATGCTGTTGCTGGGCAATGGCCACTGCTTCCGCGACCAGGTGCTGGAAGTGTGCCCCGAAATGGCGCGCTTTTCCTCGCCCGGCAACGGCATGCAGCGCACGTTCGAAGGTTCCTCTCTGGAAACCATCCGCCACATGGTGGCCAGCGGTATCGGCCTGACGGTCTTGCCGCGCGCCTCGGTCGCCAATATGCACGCCACCGACGGCATGCTCGAATACCGGCCCTTCGCCACCCCCGTGCCATCGCGCCGGGTAGTGATGCTGTGGCGCAAGAGTTTTACGCGCAAGGCGGCCATCGACGCCCTGTGCGCGGCCATCGCCGGCTGCAACTTGCCTGGCATCACCCCCTTGTGCGAAGACGACGAATAGTACATTTGCATACTATTTGCGATAATCGACCTTTCTCTTCAACAAGATCGAGTCTTCCATGAACAAGCTGGCGCTGTATTTCCGCCTGATACGGCTGGACAAGCCTATCGGTACCGTATTGCTGCTGTGGCCTACCCTGTGCGCGCTGTGGCTGGCGCAGCAAGGCGTGCCGGACTGGCGGCTGCTGCTCATCTTCACTCTCGGCACTTTCCTGATGCGCTCGGCAGGCTGCGCCATCAACGACTACGCCGACCAGGATATCGACAAATTCGTCAAGCGCACGGCGGACCGTCCCATCACCAGCGGACGCATCAGCGGCAAGGAAGCGCTGGCCGTGGCCGGCGTACTGACCGTGCTGGCCTTTTGCCTGATCCTGCCCCTGAATGCGCTGACCAAGCAACTGTCGGTGGCGGCCGTCATCATCGCCGGCACCTATCCCTACTTCAAGCGCTTCTTTGCGATTCCGCAAGCCTATCTGGGCATCGCCTTCGGCTTCGGCATTCCCATGGGCTTTGCCGCCATCACGGATTCCGTGCCCGTTGTCGCCTGGCTGCTGCTGCTGGGGAATGTCTTCTGGGCCGTGGCCTACGATACGGAATATGCGATGGTCGACCGCGACGACGACTTGAAAATCGGCATCAAGACCTCGGCCATCACCTTCGGCCGCTACGACGTGGCCATCGTCATGCTGTGCTATGCCGTCTTCCTGCTGCTGTGGCTGGCATGCGGCTGGTACCTGGGCTTGCGTTACTGGTTCGTCGCCGGCTTGCTGGTGGCGGCCGGCTGCGCCGTTTATCACTACACCCTGATCCGCGCACGCGAGCGTATGCCGTGTTTTGCGGCATTCCGGCATAATAACTGGCTAGGAGCAGCGGTGTTTGCGGGCGTGGTACTGGACTTTGCTTTCCGTTAATCAATGATCCTTGCGCCGCGGCAGCCCTTGAGGCGGCGCAACACAAGCCTGGCCGCAGCTGCCTACACTGGTATTTCACTGTGCAGTTTCACTTCCATGAGGTAATACATGAGCTCGATACATACCGGAAAATCCAGCAGCGACAGCATCCTCGCCGACGCCGACAAGGCCCGCGACAAACTGGTCGGCGACCTGAAAAACGTCATCAATGAAGCGGAAGGCTGGCTCGATGGCGCCAAGGATCAGACGGGCGAGAATGTCAAAGCCGTCAAGGACAAGTTCATCGCCACCCTGGAAACGGCCAAGAAAGACTTGATCAAGCTGGAAGAAGACTTGCTCGAACGCACCAAGAAGGCGGCCAAGGCCACCGACGAATACGTGCAGGACAATCCATGGAAAGCCGTCGGTGCGGGCGCCGTCGTGGGCGTGCTGTTCGGCCTGCTGCTCTCCTCGTCACGCCGCTAGTAGTACCGGCGGCGCAGGCCGCCTCCCCTGACGCGAAAGGCAGCATATGGCTATCATGCACCATGTCGCCCAAGTCGCAGCGACCCTCGCCGCCATCGTCCAGACCCGTCTGGCCCTGGCGGCCGTGGAAATGGAAGAAGAGTCGCTGCGCTTTCTGTCCTATCTGGCGCTGGCCATGCTGGCGCTGCTGTGCCTGTTCGTCGGCCTGGTCTTGATCGTATTCCTCGTCATCGTGCTGTTCTGGGATACGCACCGCATCGCCGCCATCGCCATCACGGCCGCCGTCTTCATCGTCGCCGCCGTCGCCACCCTGCTGGGCGTGCGCGCCAGTTTCCGCAGCAAGCCGAAACTGCTGTCCTTCACACTTTCCGAACTGAACAAAGACCTGGACGAGCTGCAACTGCTGGCCCGCCGGGGATCGGAGCGGCCATGACCACGCATCCCACCAAACTGTCGCATGTCCACACGGCCGCCAGCCTGGCGCAGCGGCGCGACGCGCTGCTGGCCGAATGCGCGCTACAGCGCCTGGCCCTGGGCGTGCAGACGCGCCAATTGCTGGAACCTTTAACGGGCGGCAATCTGCGCCACACCCTGACCACGCGTTTTAAAATTCCCCTGATGGTGGGCGGCGCCGTGCTGGGTTTGCTGCTGGTGCGCCCGCGCCGCTTCCTGCCGCTGCTGCGGGCCAGCGGCGCACTGCTCAAGCACGCCACCACCGCCATGCCTGTCGTGCTGGCGCTGGCGCAGCGTTTCAGCAAGAAAGACACGCCGAACTAAAATATTTTTGCCTGGCTGCATCCAAATGGCCGGCCTCTGCGTAGTAATGGTATCAACCAGCCGGTTGAGCCAACTACCAGGAGCTTGCCATGCATGCCACCACCGCACCACGCCATACCGCCCCTTCGCTCACCGTCCTGTGCGCCGCCCTGCTCGTGGCTGCCTGCGCACCGATGAGCGCACGCTACTCGCAGGAACAATTGCCGAACGCCGTCAAGGTGCCCGATGGCCACCAGGTCGCCATGCAGACGGTGGGCGTGGGCAAGATCGCCTACGAATGCAAGGCGAAGAAAGACATGACGGGGCATGAATGGGTCTTCGTGGGACCGGACGCGGCCCTGAACGACCGCAGCGGCATGCAAGTGGGCACGTATGTGGGACCACCCGCCACCTGGGCCAACCTGGACGGCTCGAAAGTGACGGCGACGCAAGTGGCCGTGGCTCCGGCCGGCGCGGGCAATATCCCGTATCAGCTGGTGAAAGCCAATCCGGCCACGGGCAGCGGCGCCATGCAGGGCGTCAGCTACATCCAGCGCGTGGCCACCCGCGGCGGCGTGGCGCCAAGCAGCCCCTGCGGCATGGAGTCCGTCGGAGCCAAACAATGGGTGCCCTACCAGGCCGACTACATCTTCTGGAAATCGGCATAAATCCTTTCAAGCGACGGTTGGCAAGCGGGTTTCTGACCTATACTCGGCCTTGAAAACTTGCTAACCGTTCACTCAACGATTGCGCCGACGTTGCCAGCCCACGCCGCCCCTTACGATTACGATGCCGCCCTGCGCGCCTGCGCCAGGGGCGAGCAGCAGGCATTGCACGGCCTGTACCAGCAGGAAAGCCGCTATCTGCTGGGCGTGGCACTGCGCATCGTGCGCCAGCGGGCGCTGGCCGAAGACGTGCTGCACGACGCCTTCCTGAACATCTGGCGCCGCGCCGGCAGCTTCGACGCCACGCGCGGCAGCGGCAAGGGCTGGATCTATGTGGTGGTGCGGCACCAGGCGCTGAACGTGGCGCGCGCCCGCGCCCATGAAGTATCGGCCGACGAGGATACCGTGGAAACCCTGCTGCATGAACGCGAAGGCAACGATGCCGACGCCACCTCGGACGCCTACGCCCTGCAGGCGAACATGGGCAGGCTGCACGACTGCCTGGGCCACCTGGACGAACCCAAGCGCAACAGCATCCTGTACGCCTACGTCGATGGCTGTTCCCATGGCGAAATCGCGCAGCGCCTGCAAGCGCCGCTGGGCACCGTCAAGGCCTGGCTCAAGCGGGGCCTGGCCGCCTTGCGGGAGTGCATGGGATGATGAACAGCGACGAGGAATGGCAAAGGCTGGCCGGCGAATACGTGCTGGGTACTTTGGACCTGGCCGAACGCGTCGAGGTGGAACAGCGTTTGCCGCTTGACGCCGCCTTGCGCGACGCCGTGGCGGCCTGGGAACGGCGTCTGCTGCCCTTGACGACTTTGGCGCCGCCCGAAACGCCCTCGGCGCAACTGTGGCCGCGCATCAGCGCCAGCCTGTTCACGCCGAAAACCGTGCAACAGGCGGGCGGCTGGCAAGCGTGGTGGAACAGCCTGGCCTTCTGGAGAGTGCTGGCCGGCGGCGGCTTGCTGGCCACGGCCGTGCTGGCCGTGCTGGTGACCGTGCAGCTGCAGGCGCCAGCCGGACCCGGCTACCTGGTGGTGCTGGTGGCGCCGCAGGATAAATCGCCGGGCTGGATCGTGCAGACGGGCGGACGCGGCGGCAAGAACCGCGACCTGAGCCTGATCCCGCTGGGGCCGACTAGCGTGCCGCAGCAGAAAGCCCTGCAATTCTGGACCAAGGGCAAGGACTGGGGCGCGCCCGTCTCGCTGGGCCTGGTCAAGCCGGGGCAAAGCGTCAAGTTGACCCTGGATAAGCTGCCGCCGCTGCAGCCCGAGCAATTGTTTGAAATCACCTTGGAGCCGGCGACGGGCTCGCCCACGGGCCGACCGACGGGGCCGGTGCTCTACATCGGCCGCGCCGTGAAAGTGATGTAGAGCGGATTATTTGCCCAGCTCGTCACCCATCTCGCGCCCGCGCTGCGCGGCCGCCTTGATGCCCTTGACGATGGCCGCCTTCACGCCGCTCTCTTCCATGCTGGTCAAGGCCGCGTAGGTCGTGCCGCCCTTCGACGTGACGCGCTCGCGCAACAGCGACACGGGCTCCCTGGAATTCGCCGCCAGCTGCGCCGCGCCCGTAAACGTGGCAATGGCCAGCTGCGTGCCCTGCTCCGGGGTCAAGCCCAGCTCGGCGGCCGCCTGCTGCATCGCTTCGATAAAGTAAAACACATAGGCGGGACCGCTGCCGGAGACTGCCGTGACGGGGTCGATCTTCGCTTCATCGTCGAGCCAGACGGTCTGGCCGACGGCGCGCAGGATGGCGTCGGCCGTCTTTTTCTGTTCGTCGCTCACGCCGCTGCTGGCCACCATGCCCGTGATGCCCATGCCGATCAGGGCCGGCGTGTTCGGCATGCAGCGCACGATGGCGGAATAATCGCCGAGCCAGCGCGACAGGTCGGCGGCGCGGATGCCGGCCGCGATCGACAGGACCAATGGCGCGCTTTCCCCGTCGAGGAAAGGCAGCAGCTGCGCCGCCACTTCGCGCATGCTTTGCGGCTTGACGGCCAGCACGATCACGTCCACGCCGCGCAACGCCTCACTGGCGGACGTCGCCGTCGTGACGCCGAATTGCGCCTGCAGTTTTTCCAGCGCGGGCGCGTGCGGGTCGATCACGTGGATGTTGCCGCCCAGGGTCAGCTTGCCCGCCAGGCCGGCGATCAGGGCCGCGGCCATGTTGCCGCCGCCCACAAATGCGATATTCAATTCTGTCGTCATGCTTGTTCTCTCTTCATCAGGAATAGTTACGGGAACCGAAGATGGCGCTACCCACGCGCACGATGGTGGCGCCCTCGAGCACGGCGGCGCGCAAGTCGGCCGACATACCCATCGACAAGGTGTCGAGCGCCAGCCCGTCCGCCTTCAATTGTTCGTACAGCGTACGCAATTGCGCAAACGCAAAGCGCTGAAGCGTGACATCTGTTTCCGGCTCGGGAATCGCCATCAGGCCGCGCAAGCGCAGGCGGGGCAATTGCGCCACGGCGCGCGCCAGCGCCGGCAAGTCAGCCGGCGTCACGCCGCTCTTGCTCGCTTCGCCGCTGATATTGACTTGCAAACAGATATTCAGGGCAGGCAAGCCGGCCGGCCGTTGCTCGGACAGGCGCGCGGCGATCTTTTCCCGTTCCACCGTATGCACCCAGTCGAAGTGCTCGGCGATGGGGCGCGTCTTGTTGCTCTGGATGGGGCCGATGAAATGCCATGCCGGGACGTGCTGCGGCGCGGCCTCCTTCACAAAGGCGATCTTGTCGAGCGCTTCCTGCAGATAGTTTTCGCCAAACGCCGCCTGGCCCGCGCGCATGGCCGCCAGCACGGCGTCCGCGCCGAAGGTTTTTGACACGGCCAGCAGGGTCACGTCGGCAGGCGCGCGCTGCGCCTCCACGGCCGCCTGCGCAATACTGTCGCGCACGGCTTGCAAGTTCTGTTCGATTGTGGACATAATCATTTTCTAGTGTATAGGGGCGGCGGCACAGTGCGCCAGCCCATCAATGCAGGCACAGGGATTATAAATGGACATCTCCGAACTTCTCGCTTTCTCCGTCAGCAACAAGGCTTCCGACCTGCACCTGTCTTCCGGCCTGCCGCCGATGATACGGGTCAATGGCGACGTGCGCCGCCTGAACGTGGCGCCGCTCGAGCACAAGGAAGTGCACAGCATGATCTACGACATCATGAACGACAGCCAGCGCAAGGCGTATGAAGAGGCGCTCGAGTGCGATTTCTCGTTCGAGATTCCCGGCCTGGCCCGCTTCCGCGTCAACGCCTACAACCAGGAACGCGGCGCCTCGGCCGTGCTGCGCACGATTCCGTCGAAAGTGCTGACCCTGGAAGACCTGAACGCGCCGCGCATCTTCGGCGAACTGGCCATGCGCCCGCGGGGCCTCGTGCTGGTGACGGGCCCGACGGGTTCGGGCAAGTCGACCACCCTGGCGGCCATGGTGAACCACGTCAACGAACGGCTGAATCACCATATTCTGACCATCGAAGACCCGATCGAATTCGTGCATGAGCCGAAAAAATGCCTGATCAACCAGCGCGAGGTGGGCTCGCACACGCATTCGTTCAGCAATGCGCTGCGCTCGGCCCTGCGCGAAGACCCGGACGTCATTCTGGTGGGCGAATTGCGCGATCTGGAAACCATCCGCCTGGCGCTGACGGCGGCCGAAACGGGCCATCTGGTGTTCGGCACCCTGCATACCTCGTCGGCGGCGAAATCGATCGACCGCATCATCGACGTCTTCCCCGCCGAGGAAAAGGAAATGGTGCGCGCCATGCTGTCCGAGTCCTTGCAAGCCGTCATTTCGCAGAACTTGCTCAAAACCAAGGACGGCGCTGGGCGCGTGGCCGCGCATGAAATCATGCTGGCCACGCCGGCCGTGCGCAACCTGATCCGCGAAGCGAAAGTGGCGCAAATGTATTCGGCCATCCAGACGGGCAGCAACGTGGGCATGCAGACGCTGGACCAGTGCCTGTCCGACCTCGTGCGGCGCGGCACGATCTCGGCGGAAACGGCCCGCTCGGCCGCCAAGTCGCCCGAAAACTTCCCCGGATAAGCCATGCAGACGACGCACGAACACTATGGCGCCATGCACGCGCTGCTGGCGCAGATGCGCGCACGGGGCGGCTCCGACCTGTTCATCACGGCCGGCTTTCCGCCCGCCATCAAGCTCGACGGCAAGCTGACGCCGCTGGCGGGCGCCGCGCTGGCCGCGCAGCAGGCTGCCGGTTACGTGCGCGCCGTCATGAACGAACGCCAGGCGGCCGAGTTCGAATCGAGCCGCGAAGCCAATTTCGCCATCAGCCCGGACGGCCTGGGGCGTTTCCGCGTGTCCGCCTTCGTGCAAATGGGCCAGGCAGGCATGGTTTTGCGACTGATCAATACCGCCATCCCCACGCTCGATGGGCTCGGTTTACCCGCCATCCTGCAAGACATCGTGATGAGCAAGCGGGGCCTCGTCATCATGGTGGGCGCCACGGGCTGCGGCAAGTCGACCACCCTGGCCGCCATGGTGGGCCACCGCAACGCGCACAGCCATGGCCACATCATCACCATCGAAGACCCCGTGGAATTCATCCATCCGCACGGCAACTGCATCGTCACCCAGCGCGAGGTGGGCGTCGATACGGACGACTGGGCCACGGCCCTGAAAAATACCTTGCGCCAGGCGCCCGACGTGATCCAGATCGGCGAAATACGCGACCGCGACACGATGGACCACGCCATCGCATTTGCCGAGACGGGCCACCTGTGCCTGGCCACCCTGCACGCGAACAACGCCAACCAGGCGCTGGACCGCATCATCAATTTCTTCCCGGAAGAGCGTCGCCTGCAATTGCTGATGGATCTGTCGCTGAATTTGAAAGGCATGATTTCGCAGCGTTTGATCCCCAACAAGGAAGGCGGCGGGCGCAAGGCGGCGCTGGAAATCCTGCTCAACTCGCCGCTGATGAGCGACCTGATCTTCAAGGGTCAGGTGCACGAGATCAAGGAATTGATGAAAAAATCGCGCGAGCATGGCATGCAGACCTTCGACCAGGCCCTGTTCGACCTGCACGAGGCGGGCGCCATCAGCCATGAAGACGCGCTGCGCAATGCGGACTCCGTCAACGACCTGCGCCTGGCGATCAAACTCAAGGGCGCAACGGCGCCCGAACCCGCCCCGCAAACGGGCGCCACCAAACTGGGACTTCTCTGACATGACCAGCATCCACGATTTCCAGGCCGAGGCGCTGGACGGCACGCCGATCGACCTGGCCCGCTACAAGGGCAAGGTACTGCTGATCGTCAACACTGCCAGCGCCTGCGGCTTCACGCCGCAATACCAGGGGCTCGAAGCGCTGTACCGCGAATTCCACGAGCAGGGCCTGGTCGTGCTGGGCTTTCCCTGCAATCAATTCCGCCAGCAGGAACCGGGCTCGAATGCGGAAATCGGCGCCTTTTGCGAAAAGAACTTCGGCGTCACCTTTCCCCTGTTTGCCAAGATCGATGTGAATGGCCCGCATACGCACCCTGTATTTGCGCAATTAAAACAGGCGGCACCCGGCATATTGGGCACGCAGTCGATCAAATGGAATTTCACCAAGTTTTTGGTGCGCAAGGATGGCAGCGTATTTCGCCGCTACGCGACGGCCAGCAAACCAGCCAGCCTGGCGGACGACATTCGGCAATTGCTACAGGAATAGCCATTCGACGGTTTAATTAAAAACAATAATTGCTCAAATCAATAAATCCGTGTTTATTTCATGCTTGATATCAATATTGTGTTTCCAATAGCAAATTTCAGTGATAATGTTTGCATAATTATTCGCAGATATCGATCAAAAAACGATGCCAGTCTTTGGGAAAATATTATCTTCATGGATGCGGATGGGCATTTATTCCCGCTTCTTCATTCCTATTTTCTTCCTGATACTCGCCGTTTCCGCCGTTCGCTATCACGCCCTGCTCGGCACGGAAACGGCGCTGGCCAATGCGCGCTACCAGAGCGATGCGCGGCAACTCGACCTGTTCCTCGCCAATAGCGTGCTGCCGCTGGCCGTGCACGCGGACAGTCACGCGATGCACGACAACGTGCGCCAGGTACTGCGCAGCGCCCTGCCGCTGAACCGCAACCTCGTTTCCGCCCGCTGGGACACGGCTGGCGGGCATGTCGAGGTGCTGGCCGATAGCAAGCTTGGCGACACGCTGGCCACGGTGCCGGCGTGGTTCGCGCGCCTGGCGGGCATCAATGCCATCCGCAGCCGCCTGACGGTGGCGCTGCCGGACGGCGGCGACGGCACCCTGAACCTGCACTACACGCCCGGCCTGCCCCTGGCGCAAGTGTGGCAGCGGGTACGCGATCAAGCCGTCCTCAGCAGTATCAATATCGTGCTCGTCTTCCTGCTGCTGGGCTTGATCCTGGCCACGCACCGCAAGCTGCTGGCGCGCTTCGTGCAAGCGACCGATCGCTTCCGCGAAGGCAACTTCGCCGTGCGCCTGGCGGCCGGCGCCACGCCCGAGGCGCAAGCCGTGTCGCAGTCGTTCAACGGCATGGCCGGCGATATCGAAGAACTGTTGACCTCACTCAAGACCAGCCAGCGCCAGCTGGGCGAACAGCTGAATGAAACCGTGCACGTGCAACAGGCGCTGCAAAAGCTGTCCTGGCAAAACTACAATGATGTGCTGACGGGCCTGCCCAACCGTGCCGCGCTGGCCGCCCGCTTCGAACAGGAACTGTTCCTGGCGCGTGAACGCCAGCGCCTGCTGGCCGTCTGCCTGTTCGACCTCGATCACTTTCAGGCCATCAACGACCGCTACGGCGCCGAGGCGGGCGATGAAATCCTCAAGCAGGTAGCGGGCCGCCTGCACGGCTTTAC
The DNA here is from genome assembly GCF_002735765.1 of Janthinobacterium sp. BJB304. Classification (NCBI taxonomy): domain Bacteria; kingdom Pseudomonadati; phylum Pseudomonadota; class Betaproteobacteria; order Burkholderiales; family Oxalobacteraceae; genus Janthinobacterium; species Janthinobacterium sp. BJB304. The sequence goes on along the minus strand of NZ_PDZN01000009.1, from coordinate 158,101 downwards.
GGGCCAGGTCCACTACGCGGCGCGCCTGGGCGGCGATGAATTCGTCATGCTGCTGTGCGGCCAGGCCAGCATCGCCAGCATCGAACAGAACGTCACGCAACTGATGACTGAGCTGAGCCGTCCCTACCAGTGCGACCAGCAGGCGCTGCACATGACGGCCAGCGCCGGCATCGCCGTCTACGCGGGCAAGGACCTGAATACGGAAAGCCTGCTGCGCCACGCCGACCACGCCGTCTACCAGGCGAAATTGACGGGGCGCAACCAGTACCACTTCTTCGACACCAACCTCGACGAGGAAGTACGCACCCACCACAACCAGCGCACGGAAGTGCGCCACGCCCTGATCAACGGCGAACTGCGGCTGTACTACCAGCCCAAGGTGAATATGCGCGCCGGCACGGTGGTGGGCATGGAAGCGCTGCTGCGCTGGCAGCATCCACGCCGCGGCGTGCTGGCGCCAGCACAATTCCTGCCACTGGTGGAACAGACGGATTTGATCATCGATATCGGCGAATGGGTGCTGCGCCAGGCCCTGTGGCAGATGCAGCGCTGGAGCGCGACCGGCAAGCACTGGGTGGTCAGCGTGAACATCGCGGCGCGCCACTTTCAGCAACCGGACTTCGTCTCGCGCCTGGAAACCATCCTCGGCGAATTTCCCGGCGTGCGCGCCAGCATGCTGGAACTGGAAATCCTCGAATCGTCGGCCCTGCACGACATCGAGGACGTGCGCCGCATCATCCGCGCCTGCCAGGCGCTGGGCATCACGTTCGCGCTCGACGATTTCGGCACCGGCTATTCGTCGATGTCCTACCTGAAACGCCTGCCGGCCAACATCGTCAAGATCGACCAGAGCTTCGTGCGCAATATGCTCAACGACCGCGACGACCTGCACCTGGTGCGCGCCGTCATCGGCCTGGCCCGTTCCTTCAGCTTGACGGTGATCGCCGAAGGCGTGGAAAGCGTCGAGCATGGCGCGCGCCTGATCCAGCTCGGCTGCGACCTGGCGCAAGGCTACGGCATCGCCCGTCCCATGCCGGCCGACGCCGTGCTGGAGTGGGCGAACACGTTCATCCCCGCCCCGCAATGGCGCATCGCGCAGTACAGCGAAATACCTATTTAGGCGTCAAGGCCGAATCAATCAGCTCGATCCAGTGCCGCACGGGCGTCTGCGTGCCGGACTGCAAATGGCTCAGGCAGCCGATATTCGCCGACACGATCATCTCCGGCTCGCACGCTTCCAGGTTCGCCACCTTGTTGTCGCGCAGCTGCTGCGACAGTTCCGGCTGCAGGATCGAATACGTGCCGGCCGAACCGCAGCACAAATGGCTGTCCGCGCACAGGTGCACGTCGACGCCGACGGCGCGCAGCACCTGCTCCACCTTGCCGCGGATCTGCTGGCCGTGCTGCAGGGTACACGGCGGGTGGTACGCCACCTTTTTCACTATGCGCCCCTTGAGCAGCGCCGCCAGTTCGTTTTCAAAGGCCGGCATGATCTCGGACAGATCGCGCGTCAGTTCAGCGATGCGCCGCGCCTTCTGCGCATACTGCGCATCGTGCGCCAGCAGATGGCCGTATTCCTTCACCGTGGCGCCGCAGCCGGACGCCGTCATGACGATGGCTTCGGCGCTGTCCATGCCGTTGACATAGGGCCACCAGGCGTCGATATTGCGGCGCATGTCGTCCAGCGCCGCGTCCTGGTCGTTCAGGTGATGGCGCAGCGCGCCGCAGCAGCCCGCCTTCGGCGCAACGATCAGCTGCACCCCGAGCGCATCGAGCACGCGCGCCGTGGCCGCATTGATGTTCGGCGACATGGCCGGCTGCACGCAGCCGTCGAGCAGCAACATGGTGCGCGCGTGCCGGCGCACCGGCCATGCACCGGCTGCGGCGCCCGGGCGCAATTTGTCCTGCAAGCTTTTCGAGAGCAGCGGGCGCAGCGCCTGACCCGCCTTGTACACGGGCGTAAACAGCCAGCGGCGCGGCAAGGCTTCCTTCAGGGCGAAGCGCAGCGCGCGTTCGCGCAAGGGGCGCTGTACGCGCTGCTCGACGACGTTGCGGCCGATGTCGACCAGGCGCCCGTACTGCACGCCCGAAGGACAGGTCGACTCGCAGTTGCGGCAGGTCAGGCAGCGGTCCAGGTGCGTCTGCGTCTTGGCCGTGACGGGCGCGCCTTCCAAGACCTGCTTGATCAGGTAGATGCGCCCGCGCGGGCCATCGAGTTCGTCGCCCAGCAGCTGGTAGGTGGGACAGGTGGCTGTGCAAAAGCCGCAATGCACGCAGGCGCGCAGGATGGCTTCGGCTTCGTCGCCTGCCGGCGTGTTCTTGATGAAATCGGCGAGATTGGTTTGCATGCGCGCTCAATACATTCTGTGCGGGTTGAAGATGCCGGCCGGATCGAAAGCCTGCCGCAGACGCTGGTGGATTTTTTCAACGGCCGGCGCCAGCGGATGGAACACGCCCACGGCCTTGTCGCCGCCGCGGAACAGGGTGGCGTGGCCGCCAAGCGCGGCCACTGCCCGGCGGATGTCTAGCGCCCCGGCCGCATCGGCGTCGGCGTCGAGCTTGAGCCAGCGCTGCGCCCCGCCCCACTCGATCAACTGGCGCCCCTTGACGATCACGGCGCTGGCGTGCGGCGGCAGCGACAGCCGCCACAAGCTGCCCGCGCCCGCAAAGAAGGCGTGCGTCTGCTCGCGCACGGACATCCAGAAGGCGGCCGCGTCATCGGGCGCCAGCACCTCGCCGCCCAGCGCGTGCAACGCCGCCGAGACGGCCGCCTCGGCGCCGGACAGACGTACGCTCAAGACGCCATCATGCCAGCAGCTGGCCGATATCGGCAGCGGTTGACCGGCCCATTCATTGAGCATGCGCAAGGCGGCGATTTCCGCGCACGCCACGCGCAAGGTCGCTTCGCGCAGCGGCAGGGGCAGCACCTTCAGCGACACTTCCAGGATCAGGCCCAGCGTGCCCATGGACCCCGCCAGCAGGCGCGAGACATCGTAGCCGGCCACGTTTTTCATCACCTGCCCGCCAAAGGCCAGGCGTTCGCCATGGCCATCCATCAGCACGGCGCCCAGCACGAAGTCACGCAAGGCGCCCGCGCTGGCCCGGCGCGGCCCGGACAAGGCGCTGGCGACGACGCCGCCCAGCGTGGCGCCAGCGCCGAAATGGGGCGGCTCGAAAGCCAGTATCTGGTTGCGCGCTGCCAGCGCCGCCTCGATCTCGGCCAGCGGCGTGCCGCAGCGGGCCGTGATCACCAGTTCCGTCGGTTCATAATCGATGATGCCGGCATACGCGCGCGTGTCAAGCACCTCGCCGTCGAGTTGCTGGCCATACCAGTCTTTCGTGCCGCCGCCGCGCAGGCGCAAGGGCTTGCCCGCCGCGCTGGACGCCAGAATCTGCTGCCTGAATTGTTCCGCTATCGCTTGCAATGGGGTCTCCGGAAAATTAAAAACGGGGCAGGTTGGCGAACGGCAGGCGTCCCGCCGTCACATGCATCTTGCCGAATTCGGCGCAGCGGTTCAAGGTGGGAATCGCCTTGTCCGGGTTCAGCAAGGTGTGGGGGTCGAAGGCGCGCTTGACGGCAAAGAAGGCATCGAGTTCGGCGCGCGTAAATTGCACGCACATGGAATTGATCTTTTCCATGCCCACGCCATGTTCGCCCGTGATGGTGCCGCCCACGGCCACGCACAGGGCCAGGATGTCCGCGCCAAACGCCTCGGCGCGCTCGAATTCGCCGGGCTGGTTGGCGTCGAACAGGATCAGCGGGTGCAGATTGCCGTCGCCCGCGTGGAACACGTTGGCGCAGCGCAAGCCATGCGTCGTTTCCATGGCGGCGATGCCCGTCAGCACTTCCGCCAGGCGCTTGCGCGGGATGGTGCCGTCCATGCAGTAGTAGTCGGGCGAGATGCGCCCCGCGGCGGGAAACGCGTTCTTGCGGCCGGACCAGAACTTCATGCGCTCCGCTTCCGACTGCGAGACGGCAATGGCGCTGGCGCCCGCCCCTTCCAGCACGGCCGTCATGCGGGCGATTTCCTCTTCCACTTCCTCGTGCGTGCCGTCCGCTTCGCACAGCAGAATGGCGGCTGCATCGATGTCGTAGCCGGCCTTGACGAACGGTTCGACCATGCGCGACGAAGTCTGGTCCATCATTTCCAGGCCCGCCGGGATGATGCCGGCGGCAATCACGTTGGCCACGGCGTTGCCGCCCGTGACGACGTCGTCAAAGGACGCCATGATGACGCGCGCCGTGGCCGGTTTCGGTATCAGTTTCACGGTCACTTCCGTGACGATGCCCAGCATGCCTTCGGAGCCGATTAAAATGGCCAGCAGGTCGAGGCCCGGAGAGTCGAGGCATTCGCCGCCCAGTTCCAGCACGTCACCGTCAATGGTAACAACGCGCACGCGCAGCACATTGTGCACGGTCAAACCATATTTGAGGCAATGCACGCCGCCCGAGTTTTCCGCCACGTTGCCGCCGATGCTGCAGGCGATCTGCGAGGACGGGTCGGGCGCGTAATACAGCGCGTGGGGAGCCGCCGCTTCGGAAATGGCCAGGTTGCGCACGCCCGGCTGCACCACGGCCGTACGCGCATAAGCGTCGAGGCGCACGATGCGGTTCAGGCGCGCCGTCGACAGCACCACGCCGTCGGCGATGGGCAAGGCGCCGCCCGACAATCCCGTGCCGGCGCCGCGCGGCACAATCGGCACGCCAAGTTCGCGGCAGACGCCGAGGATGGCGATGACCTGCTCTTCCGTGTCGGGCAAGGTGACCACCATCGGCAGCTGGCGGTAGGCGGCCAGGCCGTCGCATTCGTACGGGCGCGTGTCTTCAGCGTCGGACAGCACGCAGCGGGCCGGCAGCACGGCCAGCAGGGCCGCGACGACGGTTTGCTGGCGCGCGGCGGTCAATCCGGATTCAGGGGCGGCATTGAGCATAAGATGGATGGCAAGAGGCATGGGCGTGCAACGATTGTAAGCACAAAAGTGGCGCGCACCGCATTTTTTGTCCGATTTGCCTGCAAATCCGGCGCCGGGCGGCGCACAGTGTCGTATGCTGCCCCCATTCTTCTTTACAGGATCAGCATCATGGGCAACCGACTTTCGAAAATCGCCACGCGCACGGGCGACAATGGCAGCACCGGCCTGGGCGACGGCAGCCGCACCAGCAAGGACAGCGCCCGCATCCACGCCATGGGCGACGTGGACGAACTCAATTCCAACATCGGCTTGCTGCTGTGCGAAGCCATGCCCGACGCCTTGCGCGAGGAGCTGGTGGCCATCCAGCACGACCTGTTCGACCTGGGCGGAGAAATCTGCATCCCCGGCTACCAGCTGATCAAGGAAGAGCACGTGCTGCGCCTCGACGACCTGCTGGCGAAATACAATGCGGACTTGCCGGCCCTCTCCGAATTCATCCTGCCGGCCGGCTCGCGCGCCGCCTCGCTCGCGCATGTGTGCCGCACCGTCTGCCGCCGCGCCGAGCGCAGCATCGTCGCCCTGGCCAATGCGGAAGCCCTGCACGAACATCCGCGCCAGTACGTGAACCGATTGTCGGACCTGCTGTTCGTGCTGTCGCGCGTGCTCAACCGCTTTGCCGGCGGCAGCGACGTGCTGTGGCGGCATGACCGCACGCGGGGATAAAATGAAAACGGCGATGCCGGTCAAACAGCATCGCCGCGCGTTATCAGGCTGCTAGCCGCAGCGCTGCAGACACTCTTTACTGATACGGACGCATCCGGGGACATTGAACTCCATGACACAGGCGTCGAGCGCCATATAGCACTCGGATTGGCATTCCGATATGTCGGCGGTACTGCTGGCCATCGCATACGAGGCGCTGACGCCCATGGCAAACAAAAAGAAACCCAGTTTTTTGAACATAAGCACTCCTGTTGAATTGTCAGACGATGAGCAACATCCATGGCGCGCCGTCCCTTACGCGTCATCCATAAGTGCTTCCGCGCGTCAGTTATGCGGCGGGCGCAGGCATTCCTTCTGGCAAGCCTGATAATTTTCCATGCAGGCCGGCTGGCCGAATTCCACGCAATCGAGCAAGTTGCGCTCGCAGACAAAGGTGCAGTCAGGGCCGCCAGCCTGGACACTGAAAGACAGGGCGGCGCCGGCGGCAAACAGGAAAGCGGCAATCTTTTTGAACATGGTCAGCCTTTCAAGTTAACAAGTGGGAACGTCAGATTTTCTTCAGCGCCGCTTCCAGCGCGCCCGCATTAAAACCCTGGATCTTGCGGTTGCCGATCAGCACAACAGGCACGCCGCCGCCGCCAAGTTCCGCATGGGCTTTTTTCGCTTCCGGTGATTTCTCGATATCGAGATCGACGAATTCGATCTTGTTTTCCTTGAAGTACGCGCGCGTCTTGGCGCAGTAGCCGCACCAGTCCGTACCGTACAAGACCACTTTCGCCTGGGCGTTAGGGAAATACGCCGCGTAATTGCCCTCGGTGTAATTCGACTTGAACAAGCCCGGCAACAAGGACAGGCCATAACCGCTGCCCAGGCCGGCAGCGAGGATCAGGCCATACATGGCGATGGTTTTCATTTTTTTCTGCATCATAGGTATCGGAGACGTAGATGATCGAGGGCGGCCGGCGCAGCATGCGCTTGCCCGCCGCCTGGCAATGCACGGAGATCAGGAAGCGATGTCGCAGACCCTCAGGCAGGCTTTGTAACTGCCGATGCAAAATGGGGATCTGTCGCCATTTTGCATCGTGCATTCCCGCAGCTCTTCCTCGCAGGTAGAGCAGCCGATATCGGAAGCCATGGCATAGGAAGCGCTCAATCCCAGGGTGAAAATAAATGCTGCAATCTTTTTCATTTACTACTCTCCATGTGAGCGATTGCCTCAGGCAATCGCGGCAGACCAGTCGTAAGAAATGTCATCTTTGCTTGCTACGAAAACGAATATAGACCGCACTTATTTTAGAGTCAACGTTTCATTTCGATAAATTTCCAGTTTGGAAAATATACCGGCAAAGCGCATGGAATGTGGAATTTGGAGAGATTGGGAGGCGTCAAACGTCTATACAATATCGGCGCCGTAAGCAGGAGAGGCCGGTTGCGGGCGCAGCCGGCCGGCGGCTATATTCAGGCCGGCACAGGCAGGCTCACGGGCTGCGCATGCACATGTTCGCGCAATAATCCCCGCAGCAGCTGCACCTGGGCCACCGCGTCGGCTTGCAGGGCCGTCAAGTCCTCGGCAACGCAGGGGCCAGGCGCGCCGGCATCGGCGTCACCGCGCAGCAGCGCATCGATTTCCCCGCTGACCTCGGCGATCCAGCATTGCAATTCGGGCGGCGCCGGCTCGGCCTGCGGGCTCAGACTGATGCGCGCCGTGCTGCCCGCCACGCGGCGCAGCAGCGGCAAGGTGCGCAGCGCCGCCAGGCCCACGCCGCTGCTGCGGTCGAGGCGGCGCTCGATGCGCAAGCGCTGCAAGACTTGTTCCGCGTTATTGCTGGCCAACCCCGCCTCGCGGCGCAGGCGCGCGATGGCGCTATCCCATTTGCCACCGGCCGCCAGCACGGCCAGCAGGTATTTCAGGTTGGCCGACACGGCTTTCGCCAGGCGCTGGTCCAGGTCGTCCGCCTCGCGGTCCGGCCACAGGAAGAACGTGGCCAGCAGGGCCAGCACGCAGCCGAGCACGTTGTTGCCCAGGCGGCTCATCGCATACACCATCTCGCTGGCCGGCGCCGCATAGTCGGCCACCAGCACGAAGGCGGGCGTCATGAACAGCACGTGCAGGCTGTAGCTGACACGGCGCAAGGCCATGGTGGCGACGATCAGGGGAAACACCACCAGCGAGATGCCCAGCGGCGTGTAGATGACGAGGCCGATCAGCACGGCCAGCACGGCGCCCAGCACGCTGCCCGCCACGCGCTCGATGCCGCGCGGCCAGGTGGTGGCCACGGACGGCTGTAATATCAATAAAGTGGCCATGGTGGCCCAGTAGCCGAACGGAATATGCAGCGCCTCGACCAGCAGGAAGCCGGCCGTCGTCGCCAGCGACACGCGCGCCGCGTGGCGCCAGCTCAGCGACTGCGGCGTGGCGTTGACTTTCGCCGTTTGCCACGCCTGCCCCAGCGCCAGGAAGGCCGCCTCGCGCCACGGCAGCTGCGTCGCGCGCGGCAAGCCCAGTTCCATGAAGTCGACATTCAGGCGCAAGGGCAGCAAGGCACCCAGCGCCGCTTCCAGGCGCCGCCCGCAACCCGCCAGGCGGCGCTGCAATTCCAGGGGCGGCGTTTCCGGCTGGCGCTGCACGGCTTGCCCGAGGCGGCGCAGCAGCACGGCCATCACTTCCAGGCTGCGCCGCGCGCGCGGGTCCTGGCGCAGCCGGTGCTGCTCGCGCTCGCACGTATGCGTGACGGCGATAAGATAGGCGAAGACGCGCTCGGCGTCGCTGAGCGCCAGCAGCAGATTGTCGTACAGGGCGCTGCGGCCCGCGCGCGCGGGCGGCACGGCGGCCAGCGCCACGCGCGCCGCTTCCAGCGCGGCGCGCGCCTGCGAACGGTAGCTGGCGCCATGCGCGGCGGCGTCCGGCAATGCGGGGCCCTGTTCCAAGAAGCGCGCATTGTCGCGCGCGATGCCGGCCAGGCGCGAATACGCGGCGCGGATGGCGCGCCTGCTCGGGCCGAACGGGTGGATGCGCCACACCGTAAAACTGAGCACGGTGGCGAACAGGCAGCCGAACATGTACAGCCCCAGGAAAGGCGCCGTCTGCGTCATCGATTGCAATGGATGCGTGACCATCACCACGCAGGCCGTGGCCGCCAGGATGGCCACCTGCGCCGTGGCCGCGCCCCAGATGCGCGCCAGCGCGCCGGCCCAGGAAAACAGCAGCACGGCGATGGCCGCCGTCGCCACGCCATGGCCGGCCGCCAGCGCCGTCAGGCCGCCGGCCATGGTCGACAGCAGGCCGAAACCCACCATCGAGACGAAACGCATGCGCCGCGTGCCGGCCGCATCGGCCAGGCAGGTCCAGAAGGCGCCGATGGCGGCCCAGGAAAAATCAGGGTGGTCGAACAGCAAGCCCAAGAGCAGCATGGCGCTGGAAGCGCAAGCGGCCCGCAAGCCTTCGGACAGGTTCGTTTCGTCGATGGCCAGGCTGACCATCCACAGGGGACGGCGCTGCGCCAGCTTGTCGGTGTAGGCGTGCATGCCCGTCAGCCAGCGGCTTGCCAGCATGCGGGAACGGCGGTGGAGTTTCCTGAAATGCAAGATCGGCTTTGAAAGGGGTATCAAAGCGTCATCGTAGCATTCCCGCACGAAAAATGTTGCAGTGCAGCGTAAAAACCCCGCAGGCGCAAAAAAAGCGGCACCGCAGTGCCGCTTTTCAGTCTGCAAGCCAACTTAGCTGACGACAGCCAGGCGCGGCTGGGAGCCGCCAAAACGCTGCTCGATCGACGCGGCGATGCCGGCAGCGTCCAGGCCCACGCTTTTCAGCAGTTGCACGGGGTCGCCATGGTCGATGAAGGTGTCGGGCAAGCCCAGCATCAAAATCGGCTTGACGATGCCCTCGGCCGCCAGCGCTTCGGCCACGGCCGAACCGGCGCCGCCCATGATGCAGCCCTCTTCCACAGTCACCAGATAATCATGCTCGGCAGCAAGCTGCTTCACCAGTGCCACGTCGAGCGGCTTGACGAAGCGCATGTTGGCCACCGTCGCGTCGAGCTTGTCACCGGCCGCCACGCTCGGCGCCACCATCGAACCGAAGGCCAGGATGGCGATGCGCTTGCCGTGACGCTTGATCTCGCCCTTGCCGATCTCGATGCTGGTCAGTTCCGGCACGATGGCCACGCCGGCACCGGCGCCGCGCGGATAGCGGATGGCGGCCGGGCCCGGATAGTGGTAACCCGTCGTCAGCATCTGGCGGCATTCGTTTTCATCGGATGCAGCCATGACGACCATGTTCGGGATGCAGCGCAGGAACGCCATGTCGTAATTGCCCGCGTGCGTGGCGCCGTCGGCGCCCACCAGGCCGGCGCGGTCCAGCGCGAACGTCACGTCCAGGTTTTGCAGGGCCACGTCGTGGATCAGCTGGTCGTAGGCGCGCTGCAAAAAGGTCGAGTAAATGGCCACGACGGGTTTCAAGCCTTCGCAGGCCAGGCCCGCGCCAAACGTCACGGAGTGCTGCTCCGCGATACCGACGTCGAAATAGCGGTTCGGGAATTGCTGTTCGAACTTGACCATGCCCGAGCCTTCGCGCATGGCTGGCGTGATGCCCACCAAGCGCTTGTCGTGCGCCGCCATGTCGCACAGCCAGTTGCCGAACACTTCCGTGTACGTCATCTTGCCCGGCGCCGTGGCCGGCTTGATGCCTTCCAAGGGATTGAACTTCGGCGTGCCGTGGTACAGGATCGGTTCCGCCTCGGCCAGCTTGTAGCCCTGCCCCTTCTTGGTCACCACGTGCAGGAATTGCGGACCCTTCAATTGCTTGATGTTTTGCAAGGTCGGGATCAGCGAATCGAGGTCGTGGCCGTCGATGGGGCCGATATAGTTAAAACCGAATTCCTCGAACATGGTGGCAGGCACGACCATGCCCTTGGCGTGCTCTTCGAAGCGCTTCGCCAATTCCAGCACGGGGCCGGGCAAGACGGATTTGCCGACATTTTTCGCCGCCGCATAGAACTGGCCCGACATCAGGCGCGCCAGGTGGCGGTTCAGCGCGCCCACGGGCGGCGAGATCGACATGTCGTTGTCGTTCAAAATCACCAGCAGATTGACGTCTTCCTGCACGCCCGCATTGTTCATCGCCTCGAACGCCATGCCGGCCGTCATCGAGCCGTCGCCGATCACGGCGATCGCGTGCAGCGGGTCGCCCTTGATCTTGGCGGCCTGTGCCATGCCCAGCGCGGCCGAGATCGACGTCGACGAGTGCGCCGTGCCAAACGTGTCGTATTCGCTCTCGTCGCGTTTCGGGAAGCCGGAAATGCCGTCCTTCTGGCGCAAGGTATGCATGCGCTCGCGGCGGCCCGTCAAAATCTTGTGCGAATAGGTCTGGTGGCCCACGTCCCAGACGATGCGGTCGTGCGGCGTGTTGAACACGTAATGCAGCGCGACGGTCAGCTCGACCGTGCCCAGGTTGGACGACAGGTGGCCGCCCGTCTTGGAAACGGAATCGAGCAGGAAGCTGCGCAATTCCTGCGCCAGCGGCACCAGTTGCGAGCGGGCCAGCTTGCGCACTTGCGCTGGTTCATTGATGGTTTCTAACAGTTTCATTTATGCCTTCCGCTGCACGACCAGGTCCGCCAGCTCGCGCAAACGGCGTGCCTTGTCCCCGAATGGCGCCAGCGCCGCATGGGCGTCGCACCGCAATTGTTCTGCCAGGGCTCTCGATGGTTCCAGCCCCAGTATCGATACGTAGGTAGGCTTGTTGGCGGCAGCATCCTTGCCCGCCGTCTTGCCCAAGGTGGCCGAATCGGCCGTCGCGTCGAGCACGTCGTCGACCACCTGGAACGCCAGCCCGACGGCGCGCGCATACGCGTTCAACGCCGTCATCTCGTCCGCCGTCAAATCCTTGCCCGCCAGCGCGCCGAGGATCACGGCTGCGCGCAGCAAGGCGCCCGTTTTCAGTTGATGCATCTGTTCCAGCTGCGGCAAGGTCAAGGCCAGGCCGACGCTGTCGAGGTCGATCGCCTGGCCGCCGCACATGCCTGCGGAACCGGAAGCGTGCGCCAGCAGCCGGATCATCACCATTTGCCGCGCGGGAGGAATCGCCGCGCCGTCGGCCAGCAGCATGAACGCCTGCGATTGCAGCGCGTCGCCGACCAGCAGGGCCGTCGCTTCATCATAGGCGATGTGCACGGTGGGCTTGCCACGGCGCAAGGCATCGTCATCCATGCACGGCATGTCGTCATGCACGAGCGAATACACGTGAATCATTTCCAGCGCGCAAGCTGCGCGCGCGAGCGTGTCTTGATCCGCATCAAACAGTTCGCCGGCCGCCATCACCAGCAGCGGGCGCACGCGCTTGCCGCCGCCCAGCAGCGCATAGCGCATGGCAGCGTGCAGCTTGTGCGGCACGACGTCCGCCGCCGGCAGGAATTGGTCGAGCCGGCCTTCCACACCGGACTGGGTCGCTTGCATCCAGTCGCCGAAGGTCACGCCGTCTTGTTGCACATTTGCCATCATTGGGCGGCCTCGCCGGCATCCACGAACGGTTTCAACATGTCGCCTTCCAGTACTTTCACCTGCGCTTCGACACTGTCGAGCTGGGTAGCGCAATACTTGACCAGTTCCGAGCCGCGCTGGTACGCCGCGACCGATGCTTCCAGCGGCAACTGGCCCGCTTCCATTTGCGTTACCAGCTGCGCCAGTTCCGCCATCGCCTCTTCAAACGAGGCCGGCGCTGCGGCAGCGGCAGTTAATTTCTTCGACATAGACTCAGATCTCTTCGTGGCACGAGGGGCTTGTAGGGAGACGCCGGGGACTCCCGGCCAGCATAGAAGCGTTATTTTAGAACAAACCACACTATTAAGTGAAAACTTAAGCGCAATCGGCGCGCTCAAAGTCAATAGCGTTGCCAGCTTGTCAGTGGATTTTAGCCGAATCGCCCCTTGCTACCGGAAATTGCACGCCAAATGACAATGTTTCTCATTAAAAGCTTATTTACCGGGCGGGTTTGATAATGCCGAGGCCGATACGCGCTATAATCGCCGGTTCTGTCCGAAATACCGTTTCAACAAATTTGAATTCAGGTCTTTGCGGATTCTTTCTCTCTGTAGCGGTTGCCCAGGGAATGGCCTGGGGCACTGCTGACCGTTGTACATTTATGGGGGGTTGGGATGTCCGATCTGGCTACTCACGCCAAGCTGGCGCGTTCAAACGCGCAACTTCCGGTCCACGTCTATTTTGACGAAACGCTGTTGCAGCGTGAAATGCAGCAATTGTTCCAAGCCGGCCCGCGCTATGTCGGGCACGCGCTGATGGTGCCGGAAACCGGCGATTTTGCGACCCTGGCGTCTGAGAACGAAGGGCGCATGCTCGTGCGCAACGCCAATGGCATCGAAGTGCTGTCCAACGTGTGCCGCCACCGGCAGGCGCTGATGTTCAATGGCCGCGGCAACGCGAACCATATCGTCTGCCCGCTGCACCGCTGGACCTACGACCTCAAGGGTGAATTGATCGGCGCGCCGCATTTCCCCGAGACGCCGTGCCTGAACCTGTCGAAAACGCCGCTGCAAAGCTGGAATGGCTTGCTGTTCGAGCAAAATGGCTACAACGTGATGGAAAAATTGAAAGATTTGTCCGTCTCGAAAGACCTCGATTTTTCCGGCTATATGTTCGACCACGTGGAAATCCACGAGTGCGATTACAACTGGAAGACTTTCATCGAAGTCTACCTCGAGGATTATCACGTGGAACCGTTCCATCCGGGCCTGGGCAGCTTCGTCAGCTGCGACGACCTGCGCTGGGAATTCGGCAAGGACTACAGCGTGCAGACGGTGGGCGTGCACCGCGGCCTGCAGCAGGCCGGTTCGCCCGCCTACAAGAAGTGGCAGGAGCAGGTGCTGCAATTCCGCGGCGGCGAAGCGCCGCCGTATGGCGCCATCTGGCTGACCCTGTATCCGAACATCATGGTCGAATGGTATCCGCACGTGCTGGTCGTCTCGACCCTGTGGCCCGACGGCCCGCAAAAAACGCGCAACGTGGTAGAGTTCTATTACCCGGAAGAAATCGTGCTGTTCGAGCGCGACTTCGTCGAAGCGGAACGGGCTGCCTACATGGAAACCTGTGTCGAGGACGATGAAATCGCCCAGCGCATGGATGCGGGCCGCAAGGTCCTGATGCAGCGCGGCGTGAACGAAGTGGGCCCTTACCAATCGCCCATGGAAGACGGCATGCAGCACTTCCACGAGTGGTACCGCAGCAATATCGAACTGTAATTTCCTCAAGGGGCCGCATTGCGCGGCCTTTTTCATTTTCATCGTCAGGATTACTCATGCAGTCACTTTGGATGCTGTTTGCCAGCTTTATGTTCGCCATCATGGGCGTGTGCGTGAAACTGGCGTCGGATCTGTATTCGACGTCCGAAATCGTCATGTACCGCGGCATCATCGGCATGCTCGTCATGAGCTGCACGATTCTGTACCAGGGCGGCAGTTTTAAAACCACGATGCCGGGCCAGCATCTGTGGCGCGGCGTGGTGGGCGTGATCGCCCTGTGGCTGTGGTTTTATGCCATCGCCATCCTGCCGCTGGCCACGGCCATGACCCTCAATTACATGGCGCCCATCTGGATCGCCGTGATTTTACTCGCCGGCGGCTGGTGGAAAGGCATGCAACAGGTCGAGTGGCCGCTGGTGGCGGCCATTGCCATGAGCTTTGTCGGCGTGACCCTGCTGCTGCAACCCGTGTTCGAGACGGATCAGCTGGGCGGCGCCATCACGGCCTTGATTTCCGGCATGCTGTCGGCCCTCGCCTACTTGCAAGTGCGCAAACTGGGCTTGCTGGGCGAACCCGAATACCGGGTCGTGTTTTATTTCTCGGTCGTCAATTTCCTGGCCGGCGTGATCGGCCACGTGGCCAGCGCCGGCGGTGGCCCCGTCGTCTGGCACATGCACACGAGCGCCTACGGCATCGGCTTGCTGGCCGCCATCGGCCTGTGCGCCACCATGGCGCAGATGGCCATGACGCGCTCCTATCGCTTGGGCAAGACCCTCGTGGTTGCCAATTTGCAATACACAGGCATCGTCTTTTCCAGCTTCTGGGGCGTGGTGATCTTTGGCGACCTGTTCGACTGGCACGGCTGGACGGGCATCGCCATCATCCTCGCCTCGGGCATTGCGGCAACCTATTACAATACCCGCAACACGGCCCGTGGCGCGGCCATTGCGCGCACGGATCCCATCGCCAGCGAAGTGTAAAGGAGCGTTCCTGATGTACACCACCTTGTTACAGGCCAGCGAACTGGCCAGCCATGTGAATGACAGCGACTGGGTCATCCTCGATTGCCGCCACGACTTGCTCAACCCCACGGCGGGCAGCGACGCGTTTGCCGCCGGGCATATCCAGAACGCGCAATTCGCCGACATCGACACGGCCCTGTCCGGCCCCAAGACGGCCCGTGGCCCCCAATTTACGGGCCGGCATCCCTTGCCCGACCGCAACGCCCTGCTGGCCACCCTGCGCGGCTGGGGTATCAATGACGACACGCAAGTGGTGGCGTACGATGGCCAGGGCGGCATGTTCGCCGCCCGTTTGTGGTGGCTGCTGCGCTGGGTCGGCCATCCTGCCGTGGCCGTGCTCGACGGCGGCCTGGCCGCCTGGCAGGCGCAAGGCTTGCCCCTGGTCACGCCCGTGGCACCGCGCCCTGTTGGTGATCTCACGGAAAAAGCCAGCCTGACGCGCACGGTCAGCGTGCAGGACGTCGTTGCCAACCTGGAAACCCAGGCCTTGACCGTCATCGACGCGCGCGCCCCGGACCGCTACCGCGGCGAAAACGAAACCATCGACCCCGTGGGCGGCCATATCCCGGGCGCGAAAAGCCGTTTCTTCAAGGATAACCTGCAGGCAGACGGCCGCTTCAAATCCGCTAAAGAACTGGAGCAGGAATTCGCGAGCCTAATCAGCACGGCTGAATCTACTATCCTGCAATGCGGCTCCGGCGTGACGGCGTGCCACAACCTGCTGGCCCTGGAAGTGGCCGGTTTACCTGGCGCGGCCCTGTATCCGGGCTCGTGGAGCGAATGGTGCGCCGATCCGGCGCGGCCGGTAGCAACGGGCAACTAAAAAAAAGCGGACCTCGGTCCGCTTTTTCATATCCAGTGGATAACTATGACGTTATCCCCAGCGATTGATTCAACTGCGCCAGTTCCACCTGCCACGCCTGCTGGCTGGCCGGTTTCTGGTGGCGCGGCTTGCGAGCCAGATCCTCGGCCAGCAATTGTTCCAGTTCGCACAAGCGTTCCAGCTGTTGATCCACATCAGTTTGCCCTGGCACAAGCGGTGCGCTTTCCACGCGCGCCACCGGCAACGGCGCCTGTCCATCCTCGGCACTCAGGCGTGCATACGCGCTGGCCGCATCCGGCCACTCTTCCAGCCGGCCATCGGCCACCACCCAAAAACGGTTGCATGCCGTCTCGATCAGGTCGCGGTCGTGCGACACCAGCAGACAGCCGCCTGCAAAGCCGCGCAAGGCTTGCCCCAGTTCCGCCTTGCCCTGCATGTCCAGGTGGTTGCTGGGTTCATCGAGCAACAATAAATGATAGCTGGCCAGCGACAGCCCCAGGAACAGCAGCCGCGCCCGCTCGCCGCCGCTCAGGGTCGCCACCGTCTGGCCATGGCGCGCATACGGGAAACCGGCCGCAATCAAGGCCTGCTTGCGCGCCACCTGGCTGCGCGCAGCTTCGTTTTGCACGGCAAACGGGTACAGCGCGTCGGACAAATCGGCCGTATCGGCCAGTTGCCTGAGCGACTGGTCGTAATAGCCGATGTTGGCCGCCTTGTGGTAGCGCAAGTCGCTGCGCTCCTCCTGCGCCTGGATCGCTTGCCAGCACAGGCGCAGCAAGGACGACTTGCCGCTGCCGTTGGCGCCCAGCAAGGCGACCCGGTCGCCCGGTTTCAGCCATAGCTGGCCGGCCTGGAACAGCAGCGGGGAAGCGGGCACGGCGCGCACGTCCAGCCCGTCGAGCGCCAGCAGCTGGTCGGCCGCCAGCGCCTTGCCGCGCAGGCTCAAACGCCACGGTGCGCCATCGCTGACGAACGATTGCTCGTCCTGCAGCTTGTCGATGCGCCGCTGCATGCTTTTGGCCTTGCGCGCCATCCCGACGTTATCGTAGATCTTGCCCCACAGCGCCAGGCGGGTGCTGCTGACGGCCAGGCGGTCGATTTCCTTCTGTTCGGCCGCATGCCTGGCGGCAGCGGCCACATCGGCTTCGGCCAGGGCCGCCAGCGCGGGACCGCACGGCAAGTCGAAGTCGTACAGGCGGCTATCGCGCAAGATCCAGCTGCGCGTGGCCACGTTGTCGAGCAGGCGCTGGTCGTGCGAGACGAGGATGAAGGCGCCGCGCCAGCGCAGCAGGAATTGCTCCAGCCACAGCAGCGACGGCAAGTCCAGATGATTGCTCGGCTCGTCCAGCAGCAGCACGTTCGGCTCCTGCAGCAGGGCGCGTCCCAGCAGCAGCCGCGTGTGCTGGCCGCCGGACAGGGAATGCACGGGCACTTGCGCCGTCTCGTGCTCGAAGCCTAACTCGGCCAGCAGGCTGTCGACACGCCAATGCAGCTCGGGCTGCTCCAGCACGGGTGCCAGCAAGGCGTCGTACAGGCTCAGGCTGGCAAGTTCGGCCGGCAAATGCTGCTCCACGTGCTGCAGGCGGCAGGCACGGGCATAGTGGATGGTGCCGGCAGTGGCTTCCCGCGTGCCGCTGAGCAAGCCCAGCAAGGTGGATTTGCCGCAGCCATTGTGGCCGATCAGGCCGATGCGGTCGCCTTGGCGCAAGGTAAAGGCGAGTTCGTTGAAGAGGAAACCGTCGTGGGTATCCAGTTGTAAAGCTTGGGTAGAAATCAGGGTAGTCATGGCTCTTGTCTTTGTTCGGGATGCAAGCATCCGCGTTAACAGGAGCGCTAACGACAACGGAGTACCAGGAAAGGACTCGTAGAGGAGGGTAACTTTGCTCTGGCCAGGTTATCGCAGCGCGATAGAACGTGGGCAAGAGCTGGCAAATGCGCTTAAAGAGCGTGCGCGCCACAAGGCGAGCAACAAGTTTTCTTCCATTATATTTTCCTCCTTTCTGTGCAAGTTAGTCAGAAAGGCAATATAGCATAAGTGGTACTGCGCCGGCAGTGCCCGGCATCAACCGCCGTGGCGCTTATGCGTCAGAAACAGCACGATACATACGCCCAGCGCGATCAGCAGCACTTGCGGGATCGTTTCGCGCAAGGTGGCGCGGCGCTGCATCTGCGGCATCAGGTCGGACAGGGCGATATAGATGAAGCCGGACGAGGCGAACACGAGCACGTACGGGATCAGGTTGCTGGCGCGGTCCAGGGTGAAATAGCCGAGCAGGCCGCCCGCCACCGCCATCAGACTGCACAGCAGATTGAAGATGTAGGCGCGCAAACGCGAGAAACCGGCGTTGAGCAGCACAATAAAATCGCCGATTTCCTGCGGGATTTCATGCGCGATGATGGCCAGGCCCGTCACCAGGCCCAGCTTCGGGTCGGCCAGGAAGGCGGCCGCGATCAGGATGCCGTCCGTAAAGTTGTGCATGCCGTCGCCGACCAGGATCATCCAGCCGGCCTTGCCCGCCTCGTGCTTGTCGTGGCCGTGCGCATGGTGGTGGCCGTCGCCTTCGTGGTGGTGCGAATGGCGCAGGATGGCGAATTTTTCCAGCATGAAAAAGGCCAGCAAACCGGCCAGCAAGGTGGCGAACAGGCTGCGCGGGTCCGCCTGCGATTCGAACGCTTCGGGCAAGGCATGCAGCAAGGACGTCGACAGCATGATGCCGACGGACAAGCTGACCATGCGCTCGACCACTTTGGACAGGAATGCAAACGAAAAGATCGCCGCCGCAGTAATGCTGAAGACGCCCGCGATCGTGGTGGCGAGCAAAATGGATATAAGGACGGGATCGATGATTTTCTTACCTCAAAATGGCGCCGGCCTACGGGCGCCCGCAATGCTGGCGTCTGGCTTGATCTGTATAATGTTGCTTATTATTCAATCTTGTGCGCGCTTGGCGGCAGCGTGGCGCAGTGAAGATGCAATTGTACTGCATTGACGCGAACCGGGCATTTTACAGCCCGGTGCGCCTTTCGCGGCAACTTCTGGAAAAAAATGTGGCAATCAGGCACTTTTAGCGCCGTTCAGCTTGCAACCTCAGGCAACGCCATGCTTTTTGAACCAGGCCAGGCAGCGCGCATAGCCGTCTTTCGCATCGGCCGCCACATAGCTGGGGCGGTAATCGGCATTGAAGGCGTGGCCCGCATCGGGATACACGACGAATTCCGACTGGTTGCCGCCCTTGGCCAGCGCCTCCTTCATCTTGGCGATCGATTCCTGCGTGATGCCCGTATCCTTGCCGCCATACAAGCCCAGCACGGGCACTTTCAAGGTGGCGGCGATGTCGATGGGGTTGCTCGGCTGCAAGGGAGTCGCTTCGCCCACGAGGCGGCCATACCAGGCCACGCCCGCCTTGACGGCCGGATTGTGCGCCGCGTACAGCCACGTGATGCGGCCGCCCCAGCAAAAGCCCGTGATGCCCAGGCGGCTCGTGTCGCCGCCATTCTGTTTCGCCCACGCAACAACCGCATCGAGGTCCGCCATCACTTGCGCATCCGGCGTCTTGGCGATGATGCCTTTCATCAATTCCGGGATGCTGGACACCTTGGTGGGATCGCCCTGGCGCACGAACAGGTCGGGCGCCAGCGCCAGGTAACCCTGCTTGGCGAAGCGGCGCGCCATGTCGGCGATATGTTCATGCACGCCAAAGATTTCCGAAATAACCAATACCACGGGCAAACCCGTCTTGCCTTCCGGCTGGGCCGCATACACGGGCACGGCCTGGCCATCGACCATCACCGACATGGTGCCCGTGACGAGTCCGGCGGAATCCGTCTTGATGACGTTTTGCGCCGCCACGGGCCGCACGGCCACGGCAAAGCCCGCGCCCAGCGCCACCTTCAGGAAACCGCGCCGGCCATCCGGCCCGGACACGCTGCTCTGGCCCAGCAAACTTTCACAATCGGTGATCATGTCGCTCATGCGTTACTCCTGAAAGGTGTGTTGACAAACAATGTCGGCTTACGCTGCGCTAAGCCGACCTACGGTCATTGCTCAAGTAAACATGTGTTCAGCCTACGGTCATTGCTGAATTAAACATGTAGGTCGGCTTAGCGGGGCATGCCCCGCGTAAGCCGACGCAGCATCAATGCGCTTCGTCCCAGTTCCTGCCTACGCCTACCTCGGCCGTCAGCGGCACTTTCAGCGCGGCCACGCCGGCCATCAGTTCCGGCAGCTTGCGCTTGACCAGTTCCAGTTCCGCGTCCGGCACTTCCAGCACCAGTTCATCGTGCACCTGCATGATCATCTTCGTTTGCAAGCCGTCCGTTTCCAGCCAGCCTTGCACGGCGATCATGGCCAGCTTGATCAGGTCGGCGGCCGTGCCCTGCATCGGCGCGTTGATCGCGGCCCGTTCCGCGCCCTGGCGGCGCGGGCCGTTCGGCGAATTAATTTCCGGCAACCACAAACGGCGACCGAACACGGTTTCCACGTAGCCGCGCGCCTTGGCTTGCTGGCGCGTGTCTTCCATATACTGTTTCACGCCGGAAAAACGGGCAAAGTAACGGTCGATATAGCTTTGCGCCGCCGTGCGGTCCACGCCCAAGTTACCGGCCAGGCCGAATGCGCTCATGCCGTAGATCAAACCGAAGTTGATCACTTTGGCGTAGCGGCGCTGTTCGCTCTGCACTTCCGCGGCCGGCACGCCGAAGATTTCAGCGGCCGTGGCACGGTGAATGTCGATGCCGTCGGCAAACGCACGCAGCATCGCTTCATCGCCCGAAATGTGCGCCATGATGCGCAATTCGATCTGCGAATAGTCGGCCGACACGATGTGGCTGCCCGGCGGCGCGATGAACGCTTCGCGGATGCGGCGGCCTTCCGCACTGCGGATGGGAATATTCTGCAGGTTCGGGTCGTTCGACGCCAGCCGCCCCGTCACAGCCACGGCTTGCGCATAGTTCGTATGCACCCTGCCCGTCGTAACGTTGATCATCTTCGGCAATTTGTCCGTGTAGGTCGACTTCAGCTTGGCCATGCCGCGGTATTCGAGCAGCACTTTCGGCAGCGGATAATCCTCGGCCAGCTTTTGCAAGACTTCTTCATCCGTCGACGGCGCGCCCGTCGGGGTCTTCTTGACCACCGGCAGCTTCAATTTCTCGAAGAAGATTTCGCCGATCTGCTTGGGCGACCCCAGATTGAACGGCTGCTCGGCCAGTTCATACGCCTTCTTTTCCAGCTCGAGGATCTTTACGGCCAGCTCGGCCGACTGGATGTTGAGCAATTCGTCGTCGATCAGCACGCCGTTGCGCTCGATCTTTTGCAAGACCACGGCCGTCGGCATCTCGATCTTTTCATAGATGAAGGTCAGCTTTTCATCGTTCGCCACGTTGCCCCACATAGCATTGTGCAGGCGCAAGGTGACGTCGGCATCCTCGGCCGCATACTTGGCCGCCTGCTCCACCTCGACTTGATTGAACGTGATCTGCTTGGCGCCCTTGCCGCACACGTCCTCGAACGGGATGGTCGTGTAGTTCAGGTGGCGCAGGGCCAGGCTGTCCATGTCGTGCTTCTTGTGCGACTCGAATACATACGATTCGAGCAAGGTGTCGTGGGCGATGCCGCGCAACGTCACGCCATGGTTGGCGAAGATGTGGCTGTCATACTTCAGGTTCTGCCCCAGCTTGGGCTTGGTTTCATCTTCGAGCCACGGGCGCAATTTCGCCAGCACGTGGTCGCGCGTCAACTGCTCCGGCGCGCCCGCGTAGTCGTGGGCCAGCGGGATGTAACAGGCGGCGTGCTCGGCCACGGAGAGGGAAATGCCGACCATTTGCGCCGTCATCGGTTCCAGCGAGGTGGTTTCCGTGTCCACGGCCGTCAGGGCAGCCGCATCGATCAGCGCGATCCATTTGTCGAGCTGGGCATCCGTCAGCACGGTTTCATACTCGGCTACCACCGCTGGCGCGGCATCGGCGAACATGTCGCCCGTCGTGTTGACGACGGAAACGCCGGCGGCAGGCGGCGCTCCGACGGCAGGCGGCGCTCCGACGGGCGACATCGGCGGCGGCGCCGCGCCCAGTTCGCGCAGCAGGGCCTTGAAGCCGTAGCGGTTGAAGAAGGCCAGCAGCGCTTCCTTGTCTTCATGTTTCGCCACCAGCGAATCGGCGATCGTCGTCATGTGGCCGGACAAATCACAATCGGTCTTGACGGTGATCAAGGCGCGCGCCTGCGGCAGCCATGGCAGGGCCGTGCGCAGGTTTTCACCCACGGCGCCGCCCACCTTGGCCGCGTTTTCCATCACGCCTTCCAGGCTGTCGTACAAGGTCAGCCACTTGACGGCCGTTTTCGGGCCGCATTTCGACACGCCCGGCACGTTGTCGACCGTATCGCCGATCAGCGACAGATAATCGATGATGCGGTTGGGCGGCACGCCGAACTTGGCCAGCACGGCCGCTTCGTCGAGCTTTTCATTGCTCATGGTATTGATCAGCATCACCTGGCTGTTGACCAGCTGCGCCAGGTCCTTGTCGCCCGTGGACACCACCACGTTCATGCCGGCGGCGGCCGCCTGCACGGCCAACGTCCCGATCACGTCATCCGCTTCGACGCCGTCGACCATCAGAATCGGCCAGCCCATGGCGCGCACGGCTTCGTGGATCGGTTCGATCTGCAGCCGCAGGTCGTCCGGCATCGAGGCGCGCGTGGCCTTGTATTCGGGATACATATCATCGCGGAAAGTTTTACCTTTGGCGTCGAACACGCAGGCGATGTAGGCGGCCGGGTAATCGGCGCGCAGGCGGCGCAGCATGTTGACCATGCCATGCATGGCGCCCGTGGGGTAACCGTCCGGGCTGCGCAGGTCGGGCAGCGCATGGAAGGCGCGATAAAGGTAACTGGAACCGTCGACTAACAGCAGGGTGTTTTGCATAATGCCAATAAAATAAGGTGAGCCGCGCCAGCCGGGAAGAAACAGCGGCGGGCGGGTGGAATATCGCACAATTATCGCAGAGTTTAGGGCCGCGCCACCGGCCGCAACGTGCGCCGCTCCCAGTGTTTTTGCCACCCTGGTGAGCAAAAAAGGGCACGCCGGCGGCCGCTGCCAGCCATTTCCGCGCATTTAATCAGCCGTATTAAGCAGCATTGCCTACCAGTTTGTTACAATGCCTTATAGATAAATTGACGGCATTACACCACTGCACGCGCTGCAGTCCCACACATGGAAGCGAACCCATCATGATGCGTACATCGACACTCTGGACATTCCTCGCCCTGCCCCTGCTGGCATGTTCAGCCATTGCCAGCGCCCAGACGCCAACCAAACCGAGCGACGCGCCGCCACAACTGGAACGTATCGAGGAAATGGGCGAAGCGCCCATCACCGTGGCGCCGGCCGCCGCCAAGCAGCAGATTACCGAAAAACGCGAAGCGGGCGTCACCAGCGAAGTGAAAGTCACCAGCGGCGGCAGCACCTATTACATGAAGCCGGCCGCCGGCGGCGACCAGGCCCACAGCGGCGCCCTGCGCGGCCCGCAATGGAAAGTACTGGAATTTGATCTGGGCAAGAAGAAACAGAAACAACGCGACGAAGAGGCAGCGGACGCGCCAGCACCGCCCGCACCAGCGAAGTAAGCAGCCACTCTCTTCTGCCCTGCCCCGGCCATGCGCGGGGGCAGCCGGCTTTTTTTGACCTTTTAGACCATTCCTCTCTTTCCCATGGCAGTTTTTACCGCGCTACACCTGGACGATATCGGCCAGTGGATCACGCAGTTTCCACTCGGCAAACCTCTGGCGCTCAAGGGCATCGCCTCCGGCATCGAAAACAGCAATTTCTTCCTGAGCACGGAGCGCGGCGAGTTTGTGCTGACGATCTTTGAAAACCTCAGCTTCGCGCAATTGCCGTTCTATCTGCAACTGATGCGCCATTTGGCGGACCGGGGCGTGCTGGTGCCCGCACCGATCGCCAATGTGGACGGCGAACTGGTGACGGCCCTGCAAGGCAAGCCGGCCGCCATCGTCAGCAAACTCGACGGCAGCTCGCAGATGGCGCCGCAAGCCGTGCATTGCGCGGCCGTGGGCGCCATGCTGGCGAAGATGCACCTGGCGGCGCAGGACTTCCCCCTGCAGCAGCCGAATTTGCGGGGCCTGGACTGGTGGAACGCCACCACGCCGCTGGTCTTGCACCATCTCGACGATGCCAGGGCGCACCTGCTGCGCGCGGAAATCCACTTCCAGGACGCCTTTGCCGCCTGCGATACGTATAAAGCCATCCCGCGCGGTCCCGTGCATGCCGACTTGTTCCGCAACAACGTCATGTTTGACGGCGAGCGCCTGACGGGCTTTTTCGACTTTTACTTTGCCGGCTGCGACACCTGGCTGTTCGACGTGGCCGTCACCGTCAACGACTGGTGCGTGGACCTGGCCACGGGCGTGCTCGACAAGGTGCGAGTGCGCGCCCTGCTCGACGCCTACCAGGCCGTGCGCCCGTTTACGCACGAAGAACAAACGGCATGGCAACCGATGCTGCGCGCCGCCGCGCTGCGTTTCTGGCTGTCGCGCCTGTACGATTATTACCAGCCGCGCGAAGCGGAAATGCTGACACCGCACGATCCCACGCATTTCGAACGCATTCTGCGCGAACGTATCGCCACACCTGCTCCGGAACTGTTTTAAACATGGAAAAATTACCTGCAAGTACAGGTTGGCAATGGGTGAAACAGGGATTCGCCCTGTTTCGCAAGCAACCTGGCGGCATGTCGATGCTGTTTCTCGGCTATATGTTCTGCATGCTGGCCGTCAGCATCGTGCCCGTGCTCGGCCAATTGCTGCCCGTCATCCTGGTGCCCGTGTTTTCCGTGGCCTTCGTGCAAGGTTGCCTGAATATCGACCAGGGCAAGCGCGTCCTGCCCAGCCTCTTGATTTCGGGCTTCCGCAAACCCGCGTTTCCTTCCCTGTTCGGCCTGGGCGTGCTGTACATCCTGATGGCCATCGTTGCCATCGGCGCCTCGACCCTGGTGGACGACGGCTTGCTGTGGAAACTGGTCACGGGGCAACTGACGGAAGAAGCGGCACGCGCCGCCATCCCCGACTCGCGCCTGGGTCTGGGCATCCTGCTGGCCATCGTGCTGTACGTGCCGGCCGCCATGGCCTTCTGCTTTGCCGCGCCGCTGATCTACTGGCGCCAAACCGGCCTGGGCAAGGCGCTGTTCTTCAGCTTTTTCGCCGTCTGGCGTTCGCTGTCGGCCTTCATCGTCTTCGCCGCCACCTGGTTCGCCATCAGCGTCGTCACCAGCCAGTTACTGGCCGTCATCTTTGGCCGCACGCCGCTGATGATGCAGCTGATGATGCCCCTGTCGATGATACTCACCATCATCATGCATTGCTCGTTCTACGCCGCCTACCGGCAAATCTTCGGCCTGCCCGTCGATGAGAGCAAGACGGTGTCGCTGGACAAGACCGGAGAGTGATCACCGGCCAGATGTAAAAAGGGGCAGCCTGCGCAGGCTGCCCCTTTTTTATATATCGAATGCCTTGCAACGCCAACAATGATGTCGGATGACGCTGCGCTAATCCGACCTACGCGCCAGACCAGATCAGCGTTCCTGGCGTAGGTCGGATTAGCCGAAGGCGTAATCCGACGCCATCGTCAGCCATCCCGCGTACCACATCACCGTCCCAGACGTTCCAGCTTGGCGATCCCCAGGTCCAGCACCTTCATGCCGTGCTGTCCGAAGTTGATCTGCGCGCGCGCATTGCCGCCGCCGCCTTCGATATTGACGATCACGCCTTCACCGAACTTGGCGTGCGCCACCGATTCGCCGATGCGCCAGCCGCCGCCCGTGGCTTTTTGCGCGATCTTTTGTGCAATCGCATTGTCCGAACCGAGGCTGGCCACCTTGGGCGCCTCGTCCCAGGCTGACTTGCGGTTGCCGAACCAGTTCGCCTGCACCTTCGGCGACAGCCATTTCAAGGACTCTTCCGGCAACTCGTCGAAGAAGCGCGACTTCATGTTGTAGCGCGTCTGGCCGTGCAACATGCGCGTCTGCGAGAAGCTCATGTAGAGCCGCTTGCGCGCGCGCGTGATGGCCACGTACATCAGCCGGCGTTCCTCTTCCACGCCGTTGTCTTCCTTCGAACTGCTTTCGTGCGGGAACAGGCCCTCTTCCAGGCCCGTAATGAACACATTGTCGAATTCCAGGCCTTTGGCCGAATGTACCGTCATCATCTGCAGCGCATCCTGGCCCGCCTGCGCCTGGTTGTCGCCCGCTTCCAGCGACGCGTGCGAGAGGAAGGCGGAGAGCGGCGACATCACGGCCGGCAGCGGCGCGTCGGCATCTAAAATTTCGATGCCGTCCTGGTTGGCGACGGGTGCGCCCGACTGCGCCTGGGCGGCAGGCCCCAGGTGAGCCGGTGCGCCCTGTCCAAAACCTTCCTCGGAAATGAATTGGCTGGCCGCGCTGACCATCTGCTCCAGATTCTCGATGCGGTCGGCGCCTTCCTTTTCATTCTGATAATGCTGGAGCAAGGTACTCGCTTCCAGCACGACTCTGACCATTTCCGGCAGAGATAATTGCTGCGTTTCGAAGCGCACGCCTTCGATCAGTTTCACGAAACCGGCCAGCACGCTGCCCGCCTTGCCCGCCACATACGGCACGGATGCGTACAGCGAAATGCCGTACTGTTCCGACGCGGCCTGCAATTGCTCGATCGAACGCATGCCGATGCCGCGCGTGGGGAAATTGACCACGCGCAAGAAAGCGGAGTCATTGTGCGGATTGTCCATCAACTGCAAATAGGCAATTGCGTGCTTGACCTCGGCGCGCTGGAAGTAGCGCTGGCCGCCATACACGTGGTACGGAATCGCGGCCGAGAACAGCGCATGTTCGATCACGCGCGACTGCGCGTTCGAGCGGTACAGAATGGCGATTTCGCTGCGCGAGGCGCCATCGGCGATCAGGCTTTTCGCTTCTTCGATGATCCACTGCGCTTCCTGCAAGTCGGAACTGGCTTCATACACGCGCACCTGCTCGCCATGGCCCGCGTCCGTGCGCAAATTCTTGCCCAGGCGCTTGCTATTGTTCGCGATCAACACGTTGGCACTGTCGAGGATGTGGCCGTGCGAGCGGTAGTTCTGCTCCAGCTTGATCAAGTTCTTGACCTGGAACTCATGCTCGAAGGCGCTCATGTTGCCCACGTTGGCGCCACGGAAGGCATAGATGCTCTGGTCATCGTCGCCGACGGCAAACAGGGCGCCGCCATCGCGGCTGCCGTGGCCGGCCAGCAATTTCAACCAGTTGTATTGCAGGTTGTTCGTATCCTGGAACTCGTCGACGAGGATGTGGCGGAAGCGCGCCTGGTAATGCTCGCGCAACGGTTGATTGCGGCTAAGCAATTCATACGTGCGCAGCAACAGTTCCGCAAAATCGACGACGCCTTCGCGCTGGCATTGGTCGTCGTACAACTGGTAAAGCTCGACCATCTTGCGCTCATGCGCGTCATACGCTTCCACGTCCGTGGCGCGCAAGCCCTGGTCCTTGGCGTTGTTGATGAAATACATCACCGTCTTCGGCGGGAATTTCTCATCATCAATGTTGTTCGCCTTCAACAAGCGCTTGATCACGGATAGCTGATCCTGCGAATCGAGGATCTGGAACGTCTGCGGCAAGGCCGCGTCGCGGTAATGCGTGCGCAGCAAGCGGTTGCACAGGCCGTGGAAGGTACCGATCCACATGCCGCGCGTGTTGATCGGCAGCATGGCCGACAGGCGCGTGAGCATTTCCTTGGCGGCTTTATTCGTAAAGGTCACGGCCAGGATGCCGGGCGGCGATACCTGCTGGGTCTGGATCAGCCACGCAATGCGGGTGGTCAGCACGCGGGTCTTGCCCGAACCGGCGCCGGCCAGGATCAGCGCATGCTGGGCCGGCAGGGTGACGGCAGCCAATTGTTCGGGATTGAGGTTGTGAAGAAGATTTTGCATCCCGTGATTATACCGGCATGGCTAAAAATACTGTGCATTTGTCCAGCGGTCGCGCCATTTTACCCACGCGCGCTACAATCGGCATCCCGACACAATGGCCTGTATCCCCATGACACCACCCACCCACCTCGACGGCGCCCGCGTACTGACCTGGGCCTGGTCCGACCAGCCCTTCGGCCACGTCGCCAGTGAAGACGGCACCGCCCCCGTCGCCATCCACGGCCTGGCCGTGTGCCAGTATGCGGGCGAGGCGCGCGTCTACCGTTTCAGCTGCGACGCTCGCTGGGAAACGCTGCAGGATGAGGTGTATGCGAGCGAAGACGAGGCCAGGGCGCAGCTGCCGGCGCAATACCGGGCCGTAGCCGCCAGCTGGAACCAAGTCTAGCGCACCGGCTTGGCCTTGCCTTCGCTGAGCGCCTGGGCAATCACCTGGCGCGTGGCCTTGTCGGCTGCCTTGGTGGCTTTTTCCTGCTGGCGTCCCAGCGCTTCCATCTGCTTGCCCAGGGTTTCCATCGGCTTGCCGCGCTGATCCATCTGGCGCGACAGCGCATCCACCTTGTCCGCCTCGCGTTCTTGCGCGGCGGCAATGCGGTCGTTGACCTCTTCCATGGCGTCCTGCGCATCTTCCATCTGCTGCTGCAGGCGTTCCACCTCGCGTCCGGCCGCGCGGCGCGCCGTCTCCGTGGTGGCATGCGCCTGGCGGCGTGCCGCCTCGCCCATCTTGCGGCCCAGTTCCTGCTGCTGGCGGCCCAGCGCCTGCAGTTGCGCCACATCGCGCGCGCCGACGTTCGCCTGCGCCGCGCCATGGGCGCCCATCTTGCTGCCCAGTTCGCCCATCGCCTTGCCGTGTTCGCTCATCTGCTTGCCCAGGCCGCTCATCTGAAAGCCCAGATCTTGCGACGGTTTCCAGGCGTCGCGCACGCGGGCCAGCAGCGCGGCATCCTGCGTCACATAGCCCTTGCCCTGGTCGCGGAACCACAGGAACTGTCCCTTGAGCGAACGCTGCAGCTGCTTGATCTGCTGGCCGTCGACATCGGTGCCGGCCATGGTCACGCTATCCTCGCTGCTGTCGACGAGCGCATAGCCATCGCCGCTGCCCATGGAAATATTGATCTGCTTGCTCGGCGCGGCCGGTGCGGCCGGTGCGGCCGGCGGCGCGGGCGGCTGCGGCGGCTGCACGGCCAGCGCGCTGCCGCCAAGCAGGATACCGGCCAGGCTGAGGATCAAACGGTGGGAAGTGGACATGGCTGCCTCGTCGCAAAATTAGTGGAGCATTGACTGTAGCGATGGATGGCGCACGGCTCCAGCGCGGTGCGACAGGCTGCAAAAAGACCTGCCTGGATGGCAGACACGGACGATGGATGGCACGCGGGCAAAAAAAACGGAGGCCGCAGCCTCCGCAAAAACGCCGTGGTACGGCGTATTTCAATTAATACAGCACGACGGAGCGGATCGATTCGCCGCTTTTCATCAGGTCGAAACCTTGATTGATATCATCGAGCTTCAGACGGTGCGTGATCAAGTCGTCGATATTGAGCTTGCCTTCCATGTACCAGTCGACGATCTTCGGCACGTCCGTGCGGCCGCGCGCGCCGCCGAAGGCGGAACCTTTCCACACGCGCCCCGTCACCAGCTGGAATGGACGCGTGGAAATTTCCTGTCCGGCCGCCGCCACGCCGATGATGATGGACTGGCCCCAGCCCTTGTGGCAGCACTCGAGCGACTGGCGCATGGTGGTGGTGTTGCCGATGCATTCAAAACTGTAGTCGGCTCCGCCGTCCGTCAACTGCACGATGGTGTCGACGACGTTTTCCACTTCGTTGGCGTTGACGAAATGCGTCATGCCGAACTTGCGCGCGATGGCCTGGCGCGCCGGGTTGATGTCCACGCCGATGATTTTATCGGCGCCGACCATCTTGGCCGCCTGGATCACGTTCAGGCCGATGCCGCCCAGGCCGAACACGACCACGTTGGCTCCCGCCTCGACCTTGGCCGTAAACAGCACGGCGCCCACGCCGGTGGTGACGCCGCAGCCGATGTAGCAGACCTTGTCGAACGGTGCGTCTTCGCGGATTTTTGCGAGCGCGATTTCCGGCACGACGATGTAGTTCGAGAAGGTGGAGGTGCCCATGTAGTGGAAGATGGGCTTGCCGTCGATGGAAAAGCGCGAGGTGGCGTCCGGCATCAGGCCGCGGCCCTGGGTCGAGCGGATCGACTGGCACAGGTTGGTCTTTTGCGACAGGCAGAATTTGCACTGGCGGCATTCCGGCGTGTACAGCGGGATGACGTGGTCATCCTTCTTCAGGCTTTTCACGCCCGGGCCCACGTCGACGACGATGCCGGCGCCTTCATGGCCCAGGATGGACGGGAAGATGCCTTCGGGATCGGCGCCCGACAGGGTGTAGTAATCGGTGTGGCAAATGCCCGTGGCCTTGATCTCGACCAGTACTTCGCCCTCGCGCGGGCCGGCCAGGTCGACTTCTTCGATGGTCAGCGGGGCGCCCGCCTTCCAGGCAATCGCTGCTTTGGTTTTCATGTGTGTCCTGTCAAAATTTTAAGGTGCGCTACAGCGCGCCAGCATTAACCATGATAGCAAGACAATTCGCCGATGACGAGTGCACGCCCGTTCGGAACGCCACGACGTCTGACAAAATCGTAGCGAGCGGATGTGAGTTGTGGCCGAGAAGCGCAGCTGTGCGCATGCACAGTGAGCATCGCCGGCCGCAAATCGCACCGCGCAGTAGATTTTCTCAGACGTTCTTCTTGGCCCGGTTGAGGAAGGCGCCGTGCAGGCCGTTCAGGGTTTCCTCGGCCAGCAACAGCTGGCTGGCGATTTCATTGATCTTGCGGCGGCTGGAACGGGCATGGTCGCGCAGCACTTCGAACGCCGTGTTGCGGTCCGTCTGGAACTTGCCCATCAGCAATCCAACGGCCAAACTCGTTTCGCGTCCGGCGGCCAGGGCCGCGTTCAGGTTCAGCTCGGTACGCCGCAGCTGGCGGATCTCGTCGGCACGGGCCAGGCCCGCTTCGAACGCGGGCATCAAGCGGCCTTCATCGACGGGTTTCACCACGTAGCCGACGGCGCCGTAGGCAGCCGCCTGCTTGCCCGATTCGCTGTCACCGCTGCCGGACAGGAACATGAACGGCACGCCCGTCTCGCCATGCAGACGCTTGGCCAGTTCCAGGCCGGACATGCCCGGCATGTGGATGTCGAGCAAAGCCAGGTCCGGCTCGCGCTGAGCGATCAGCTGCAGCGCCACTTCGGCCGAATGGGCCAGGGCCGTCTCGTAGCCGGCATGGCGCAGGACTTCGCCGAGGAATTCCAACAGGAGCTGGTCATCGTCAACGATCAGGATAAGGCGTTTCGCGGCGGCTGGCTGACTCATGGGTGGGGAACCTCGGTAATGAATGATGTTCTTATTATATGCCGATTATTGCCCCAAATCAGCCCCGTATGTCCATGCTCATGCCGCGAATAATTGATTGAATTGCTGCACCGCAATATTCACATCGTCCGCCTCGTATGCATTATTAAAGACGCTGCTGATGGCCGCCACCATGTCGGCGCCGCGCGCCACCAGCGGCGCCGCGTTCTCCGGCGTCATGCCGCCGATCACCACGCAGGGCAAGGCGATCTCGCGTTTCGCCTGCAGCACGATGTCCAGGGGCGTGGTCACCGGATACTTTTTCACCAGCGAAGGATAAAAGCCGCCGAAGGCCACATAGCTGGCGCCGCCGGCCTCGGCCGTCCTGGCCAGGGCCATGTCGCCATAGCAGGAAGCGCCGACGATCTTGTCCTTGCCCAGGCGCGCGCGCACCTGCGCCACGGACGCGTCCAGGCCGCCCACGTGCACGCCATCGGCGTCGAGTTCTTCGCACAGCTCGATAAAGTCATTGATGATGAAGGGCACGCCATACTTGCGGGCCAGGGCCAGCAAGGCGCCCGCCTGCTCGCGCCGCTGCTGCGCCTCGGCGCTCTTGTGGCGGTATTGCAGCAGGGCCACGCCGCCGTGCAAGGCCTGTTCCGTGATGTCGAGCAGGCGGTCGGTGTCGTCCCAATTCGGGGTAACCAGATACAGTCCACGCATGATGTTTCCTTATTGAATGAATCGTTGCGGCATAAGCTGACCTGGCGCAATCGCATACGCGCCGGTCAGGGCCGCATGGCAATAGCTTTGCGCCAGATCAAGCGCTTCAGGCAATGCCTGTCCCAGTGCAAGGCGCGCCGCGATGGCCGAGGCCAGGGTGCAGCCGCTGCCGTGAAATTCTCCGGGCAGGCGCGGCCAGCGCCATTCGCGCTCCCCGCCAGCGGCGTCAAACCAGCGGTTGATGATCGTCTCGCCCTCGCCATGGCCGCCCGTCACCAGCACGTGGCCACAGCCTTGCGCGCGCAACGCTGCTTCGCCACCGAGAGCCAGCGCTTCGGGCCCGTTCGGTACGATCACGGTAGTCACCGGCAGCAAGGGCGCCAGCGCCAGCACGGCATCATCCCGGCTGAGCACGTCGCCATGGCCGCTGGCCAGCACGGGATCGAGCACCACGGGCAAGTCCGGCCGGCTTTGGCGCAATTGCGCGATCAGCTGCGCGATGACGGCCGCATTCGCGGCGCTGCCGGGAATGCCGATCTTCACGGCATCGATGGCGATCTTGTCGATCAGCGCCAGCGCCTGCCGGCGCAGCAGCTCCGGCGCCACCGGCTCGACAGCAAACACGCGGTCATTGTCCTGCACCGTCAGCGCCGTGATCACGGGCAAGGCATGCGCGCCCTGCGCCGCAATCGCGACAATATCGGCGGCGATGCCGGCGCCGCCCGACGGGTCGGCGCCGGCAAACACCAGCACCGTCGGCAACGTTGGCACCATCACGCCAGGCGGCCCGCCATCGGCGACGATGGGGAAGCGGCAAATTTGCGCGGCATGCGTCCCGCCAGAAACGCTTCGCGCCCGGCCCGCACGGCCAGCTTCATGGCACGCGCCATGCGCACGGGGTCGCGCGCGCCGGCAATGGCCGTGTTCATCAGCACGCCATCGCAGCCCAGTTCCATGGCGATGGCCGCATCCGACGCCGTGCCCACGCCCGCATCGACGAGCACGGGGACTTTCGCCTGGTCGATGATCAAGGACAAGTTCCACGGATTCAGGATGCCCATGCCCGAGCCGATCAGGGACGCCAGCGGCATGACGGCCACGCAGCCGATCTCTTCCAGAATCTTCGCCTGGATGGGGTCGTCGCTGCAGTAGACCATCACGTCGAAACCATCCTTGACCAGCGCTTCGGCCGCAATCAACGTTTCCGGCATGTGCGGGAACAGGGTCTTTTCATCGCCCAGCACTTCCAGCTTCACCAGGTTGCGCCCGCCCAGCAGTTCACGCGCCAGCTGCAGGGTGTAGACGGCGTCTTTCGCGTTGTAGCAGCCGGCCGTGTTCGGCAGTATCGTGTACTGGTCGGGCGGCACGAAGTCCAGCAGGCTGGGCGCGTTCGGGTCCTGGCCAATGTTGACCCTGCGGATCGCCACCGTGATGATCTGCGCCTCGGCAGCGTCCGTCGCTTCGCGCGTCTGCGGCAAATCCTTGTACTTGCCGCTGCCCACCAGCAAGCGCGATTGATATTGCTTGCCTGCGATGGTCAGCAGGTCGTCATGTGTTGCGGTATTCATGTGCTTTTCCTTGTCTATTCTCAACTCAGCCGCCGCCGATGGCGCGGACTATTTCAACCTGGTCTTGCACCTGCAAGACCTGTCCCGGCCACGCCTTGCGCGGCACGACGCTGCGGTTGACGGCCAGCGCCAGGGCCTGGTTTTCCAGCGACAGGGCGGCGATCAATTGGTCCAGGGTTTGCCCCGGCGGCACCTGGTGCGGTGCGCCGTTGAGCGTGATGGATATCAATGCAGGCATCACGCTCTCCTTCAGACCTTGCGGTACAGCTCGGCGCCGTTCTTGATGAACTCGATGGCCTTGATTTCCATGCCCTGCTGGAGCGCCTTGTCTTCCGCGATGCCCATGCCGGCCGCGTATTCGCGCACTTCCTGCGTGATCTTCATCGAGCAGAAGTGGGGGCCGCACATGGAGCAGAAATGCGCCACCTTGGCCGAATCCTTGGGCAAGGTTTCATCGTGAAATTCGCGCGCCTTGTCCGGGTCCAGGCCGATGTTGAACTGGTCGTCCCAGCGGAATTCGAAGCGGGCTTTCGACAGCGCGTTGTCGCGGATCTGCGCGCCCGGGTGGCCTTTCGCCAGGTCGGCCGCATGCGCCGCGATCTTGTAGGTGATGATGCCGTCCTTGACGTCGGCCTTGTTCGGCAAGCCCAGGTGTTCCTTCGGCGTCACGTAGCACAGCATGGCCGTGCCGTACCAGCCTATCATGGCCGCGCCGATGCCCGAAGTGATGTGGTCGTAGCCGGGCGCGATGTCGGTCGTCAATGGTCCCAGCGTGTAGAACGGCGCTTCGCCGCACTGCTCCAGCTGCAAGTCCATGTTTTCTTTAATGAGTTGCATGGGTACGTGGCCCGGGCCCTCGATCATCACCTGCACATCGTGTTTCCAGGCAACCTGCGTCAGCTCTCCCAGGGTCTTCAATTCGCCCAGCTGCGCCTCGTCGTTGGCGTCGTAGATGGAGCCGGGGCGCAAGCCGTCGCCCAGCGAGAACGACACGTCGTAGGCCTTCATGATTTCGCAAATCTCTTCGAAATGCGTGTACAGGAACGATTCCTGATGGTGAGCCAAACACCATTTGGCCATGATGGAGCCGCCGCGCGAGACGATGCCCGTCAGGCGCTTGGCCGTCATCGGCACGTAGCGCAGCAGCACGCCCGCGTGGATGGTGAAGTAATCGACGCCCTGCTCGGCCTGTTCGACAAGGGTGTCGCGGAAGATTTCCCACGTCAGATCTTCGGCCTTGCCGTTGACCTTTTCCAGCGCCTGGTAAATGGGCACGGTGCCGATCGGCACGGGGCTGTTGCGCACGATCCATTCGCGCGTTTCATGAATATGTTTGCCAGTGGACAAGTCCATCACGTTATCGCCGCCCCAGCGGATGGCCCAGGTCATCTTTTCCACTTCCTCGCCGATCGACGAGGTGACGGCCGAGTTGCCGATATTCGCGTTGATTTTCACGAGGAAATTGCGGCCGATGATCATCGGTTCGACTTCCGGGTGGTTGATGTTAGCGGGGATGATGGCGCGACCGCGGGCGATTTCCTCGCGCACGAATTCCGGCGTGATTTCGGCCGGAATGCTGGCGCCGAAGGACTGGCCCGGGTGCTGGCGGCCCATCAGGTCGGCCAGGCGTTCGCCCATGGGGCCGGAAGCTTTCAGTTCGCGCAAATACTCCTGGCGGCGCATGTTTTCGCGGATGGCGACGAATTCCATTTCCGGCGTGATGATGCCCTGGCGCGCGTAATGCATTTGCGTCACGTTCTTGCCGGCAATGGCGCGGCGCGGCTTGCGGTGCAGATTGAAACGCAGCTCGGCCAGCTTCGGGTCCGCCAGGCGGGCGATGCCATAGTCGGAGGTGGGGCCGGGCAATTCTTCCGTATCGGCCCGCTCCATGATCCACGGCAGGCGAGGCGTATCGAGGCCCGAGCGGATGTCGATCTGCACGTCCGGGTCCGTGTAGGGGCCGGACGTGTCGTAGACGTAAATCGGCGGATTCTTTTCGCCGCCGAACGACGCTTCCGTGTCGGACTGGCTGATCTCGCGCATGGGTACGCGGATGTCGGGGCGGCTGCCTTCGACGTAGATCTTGCGCGAATTGGGCAGCGGCGCGATGGCAGCTTCGTCGACCGTGGCGGT
Source organism: Janthinobacterium sp. BJB304 (assembly GCF_002735765.1). Taxonomy (NCBI): domain Bacteria; kingdom Pseudomonadati; phylum Pseudomonadota; class Betaproteobacteria; order Burkholderiales; family Oxalobacteraceae; genus Janthinobacterium; species Janthinobacterium sp. BJB304. The sequence continues at coordinate 122,615 of NZ_PDZN01000009.1, read as the reverse complement.
GGCGGAGAGGAATTTCGGGTTGGCGTTCATTTTGGCTCCTTGGCTAGACTATTTTTAAGCCTGGAGCCAGCTAAGGAGGTTCGGAATTACGCACGCGGAAAGGCGGGGTGCGTTCATCCTAAAGCTTCCCTTCGCTGGCATTATCCAGATCAGGTTCGGAGGGTATTTCTCACCCGCGCTTGCACCGTGTTTCCACAGCGAAAGGCAGGACCCCTAGCGTTTGCCGCCTTGCGGCAGCGAGCCAATTATACGCGGTTCACGCCGCGTGGCCAGATGATTTCTTGCCGGTGTCGTCTTTGCGCATCTGCTGCAATGCAGCAGACGCCATCGCGCTTATTTCTTCTTGCCCCAGCGCCAGGCGGTCGGTTCGCCCTTCAGCTGGCAGATGAAAATGAGCACGGCAACGATGGCCGCTTCATACACGATGTAGCCGACGAGCATGGTTTGCGGCGGGAACAGGAAGGCGCCGCAGGCGAACAGCGCCAGCGCGGCCAGGAACACCAGCCAGCCCTGCCAGGTGATGGGCAAGCCCCATCCCCAGCCATAGGTCTTGGCGGGAAACCAGTAGGAGGGAGATTTGTCAGTCATGATTTTTCCTGGTCAATATCAATAACGCCAAGTATAAATCACGCTCCCCGCAAGCGCTCCGTGACATCGAGGCCGATGCCGCGGTAGCCGATGAAGCGGCTGCCATTGTCGAACATCGGTTCGCCGCTGACCTGCAGGTACTGCGTGCTGCCGTCGAGGTTGGCGCGGCTGTAGATGAAGTCGAGAAACGGTTCGCGCGCGGCGATCTTGGCGTCGAGCAAGGAGCGCTCGGCGGCGTTCCAGCGCTGCGGCTCTTCCTCGCTGCCGATGCCCAGCATTTCAGCCACGGGGCCGGAAAAGCGCGTCAAATTTCCCTGTGCATCCTGTTCCCAGTACCAGTCGGACGACAGTTCCGTGAAGCGCTGGAAGCGCGCTTCGCTTTCGCGCAACTCCGCCGTGCGGTCTTCCACCATCTGTTCCAGCGACTTGTTGTATTCCGCCAGCTTCTGGTACAGCAAGCGCACTTCCAGCATGTTGTGGATGCGCGTCTTGACTTCCACCAGGTCGAAGGGCTTGCTGACGAAATCCTTGGCGCCCGCCTGCAGGGCGCGCAGCTTGTGGCCGGGCTGGGCCGTGATCACCAGCACGGGCAGGTAGCTGCCCGCTTCGAGGTCGCGCAAGCCTTCCATGACTTCGAAGCCATCCATTTCCGGCATCTGCAAGTCGAGCAGGATCAGGTCGTAGCGGTGCTGCTGATGCAGCGCGCGCACGGCTTGCGGGTCCATGGTGGACGTGATGCGCGTGTAGCCGGCATTGCGCAGCACCTGTTCCAGCAGCATGACGTTCGCCTCCTGGTCATCGACGATGAGGATGCTGGCGTTCAGGATCTCGGTGGCTTGAAGCATGGCGGTATTCCTAAAATTGATTGCTGAATTTAGCGTATTGCGTGAGTGTCGTCGGCCAGGCCGTGCGCGGCTGCATGGTGCAGGGCCACGTCGAGCGCGTCCATGAATTCGACCACCTTGATCGGCTTGGTCAGATAGCGGAAGAAGCCCGCTTGCAAGCCTTTTTCGATGTCGCGCGGCACGGCGTTGGCCGACAGGGCCATGACGGGAATGTGGCTGGTGAGGGGATCATCATGCAGGATGTGCAGCGCGCCGTAGCCGCTGATGCCGGGCAGGTTGATATCCATCAAGATCACGTCCGGCTGATAGGTGCGCGCCAGGTCGATGCCCAGATGCGCATCGATGGCCGTCAGCAGTTTCAAGTCGCTGCGGCGGGCGATCAATTGCTCCACCAGCGCCAGGTTGGCGGGATTGTCTTCCACGTACAGCAAGGTGCGCTGGCTTTCCTGCGGTTCCTGCACCTGCGGCAGCGCATCGCCGTCGCCCAGCACCAGTTCCGGCGCGCTGCTGGCGGCCAGCTCGAACCAGAACGTGGTGCCCACGCCGACGGCGCTGTCGACGCCGATAGTGCCGCCCATCAATTCGACCAGTTGCTTGGTGACAACGAGGCCGATGCCCGTGCCCTCTTCCGTGCTGTTTTCCTGTCCCAGGCGATTGAAGGGCTGGAACAGCTGCGCCACCTGGGCCGCGTCGAGGCCGGCGCCGCTGTCGCGCACACTCACGCGCACGCGCTCGCCATGCCGGCTGCATTCGACGGTGACGGCGCCGCCGCCCTGGTTGTACTTGATCGCGTTCGACAGCAGGTTGATCATCACCTGTTTCACGCGCGTGCGGTCCGCATGCACATAAAAGGCCTTGCCGCAGCGGGGGAAATGCATGCGGATGCCGCGCTTTTCCGCCTGCGGCGCGATCATGGCCTGGCAATCCTGCAGCACGTCGAGCAGCGACATCGCTTCCTGCGACAGGGTGACCTTGCCCGATTCGATCATGGCCAGGTCGAGAATTTCATTAATCAAACGCAACAGGTACCAGCCACCCTTGAGAATCTGCTCGATCGAGCGCTGCTGCGGCGGGCTCGGCGGCGGCACGTCGGACGCCATCAGCTGGGCGAAACCCAGCACGGCATTCAGGGGCGTGCGCAATTCATGGCTCATGCTCGACAGGAATTCGGATTTGGCGCGGTTGGCCTTTTCCGCCACCAGACGCGCCTTCTTCAGCTCGGCATTATTGGTCTCGACCAGCGAGCGCGTATACGCCTGCTGTTCGCGCAGGCGCTGATCCAGCAGGGCCTGTTCCGCCTCGACCTGCTTGCGCACCGTGTTGTCGGTGCCGATCAGCAGATAACCGATGACCTTGCTCTGCGCATCGCGCAAGGCCGTCACGGAGACGATGGCGGGGAAACGGCTGCCGTCCTTGCGGATGTAGGTCAGCTCATAGATGTCTTCGATGCCGCGCGTGGCCTTGAACACGAGCGCTTCCACGCCCGGCGTGATGGGCGTGTCGAGCTCGGCGCTGAGGGCGGCCGCGCGGGTGACGATTTCTTGCGCGTCGGAAATACCGGCCGGCGTCAGCTTGTCGACCACGTCGCTGGCTGCATAGCCGAGCATGCGTTCGGCGCCCACGTTAAAGATCTGGATCACGCCCTGCGCATCGGTGGCGATGCACGAGAAGTTGGCGCTGTTGAAAATTGCATCCTGCAAGGCGCCCGCCTTGAGCAGCTGGCGCGGCAGGCTGGCCGACACCGTGCGCCGGTACAGCGCCACGAGCAGCATCAGCAGCAGGAAGACCAGTGCGTCGATGACGCAGGCCGTCTCGAACGGTGCGCGCCAGGCCAGCAGACCGACGGCCAGCAGGGCGATGGCGCTGAACGAAAACGCCAATGCCATGGGCCAGCGCGAAGCGACGCCGGTGGGGATTTTTTCGACAGATTGCATGTGGTAGCCTGGGCTGTGACGACGGGATAAGGAAAGGTGCGATATTCAGTAAGGGTTCAGTGCGTCTGGCGCTGGCGCACGTCCGACAACAGGCGCGTGAATTCCTTCTTCACGACGCCATAGCATTCGCACACCTGGCCTTCGAGGCCGGCGCGGTCCTGCACCGTGATATGGCCGCGCCGGTAGCTGATGAGGCCGCGCGCTTGCAGGCGCCCCGCCGCTTCCGTCACGCCTTCGCGGCGCACGCCCAGCATGTTGGCGATCAGTTCCTGCGTCATGGTCAGCTCGCGGTTCGGCAGGCGGTCCATGGTCAGCAGCAGCCAGCGGCACAGCTGCTGCTCCACCGTATGGTGGCGGTTGCACACGGCCGTTTGCGACATTTGCGTGATCAGCGCTTGCGTGTAACGCAGCAGCAAGCGCATGACGGGGCCGGCGCGGTCGAACTCTTCCATCAGCAGGTGAGCCTTGAGCCGGTAGCCGACGCCGCCCGTCTGCACGACGGCGCGGCTCGGTGTCGAGTTGCCGCCCATGAACAGCGACACGCCCACGATGCCCTCGTTGCCGACGCCGGCGATCTCGGACGAGCCGCCGTTTTCCAGCAGGTAATGGATGGAAACGATGGCCGTGGTGGGGAAGTACACATACTGCAGCTTGTCGCCCGAGTCGTAGATCACATCGCCCAGCAGCATGGAGACTTGCTCCAGATGGGGAGCCAGGCGCGCGAAATCGGCGTCAAGCATAGCGGCGAGCAAATGGTTTTGATTCGGGTTGTGCAGCTGGGCATGCGGACTCGACATGGGCAGTTTTCCTGGTTTCCAGTCGTCAGCTAGGGAGAGAAGTGAAAGACGTCCGAACGAGGGGCGCCATATGCAGCAGCGTAACACAGCGCCTGCACAATGACCCGACTATATTTCTTGCAGGCATGCTTGTCCGTTCGCCAGCGAACGGACTCCGCGGCGCTTGCCGCCCTACAGTCAGTCACTGCCAAGGCTGCCGGATCATGGATCGGCGCCGGCGCTGCTACCGGACGCCATCATGCAATCATTCTTCAAACGTATCTCCATTTCCGTCTCCACCTCGGCCCTGATCACCCTGACGGTCGGGCTGTGCCTGACGGCCCTGTGCTACGCCTCGGCACGCCAGATCGAGTCGGAAAGCACCAGGCTGCTGCTGCAGTACCACGCCAGCGGCCACACGCTGCGCGCCGCCATGCTGCCGGCCAACGGCATGACGCTCGATGCAAACCATCGCGGCTCCCTGTATGTGCTGCTGGGCGGACTGCTGTCGAGCCTGCTGGCCACGGCCTATGTGTACCAGCTGGTGTCGCGCAATTCCGTGATTGCCCGCATCACGGGCGAACGCACGGCGGCCCTGCAGTTTGCCAATTTGCGCCTGTCCGAGGATATCGCCGCGCGCATGCGCAATGAAAAGTCGCTACGCTTGCGCGAACGCATCATCGAAGTGTCGGCCAATGCCATCATCCTGTGCAGTGCCGACGCGCCCGGCTACGTGATCGAATACGTCAATCCCGCCTTCGAGCGCATCACCGGCTATGCGTCCGACGAAGTCATCGGCCAGCGCCTGGAAGACTTGCAGGGCCCGGAGCAGGGGCGGCAAGACATGCATGAAATTACGGCCGCACTGCGCGAACAGCGCGAAGGCAAGGCCATCGTGCGCAATTTCCGCAAGGACGGCAGCACCTATTGGAGCGAGCTGTTCGTCGCGCCCGTGCGCGACGATGGCGATGGTCCCGTCAGTCACTTTGTCGTGGCGCAATATGACATCAGCACCGTCATGCGCTTCGAGCAGGAACTGGAATTCCAGGCCCGGCACGATATCCTCACGGGGCTGGCCAACCGCGCCCTGCTGCGCGAACGGCTGGAACAGGCGATGGCCGTGACGCGGCGCAGCGGCCTGCCCCTGTGGGTGGTGTTCATCGATCTCGACCGCTTTAAATTCGTCAACGATACCCTGGGCCACGATGCGGGCGACCTGGTGCTGAAAAACGTGGCCGAACGCCTGCGCGACGCCACGCGCGAAGTCGATACGGTGGCACGCCTGGGCGGCGACGAATTCGTGCTGCTGTTGCCACAGCATGGCAATGGCGAACCGGGCGCCGCCATCCTGCAGCGCATCCAGGACGCCGTGGCGCAGCCGCTGCAACTGGGCGAATATGAATTTTTTCTCAGCTGCTGCATGGGCGTGGCCGTGTATCCCGACGATGGCCAGAATGCCGACACCTTGATCAAGCACGCCGATATCGCCATGTATCGCGCCAAGGAACAGGGACGGGGCCACTGGCAATTCTATGCCTCGGGCATGAATGCAGGCACCCTGGAGCAACTGGGACTGGAGAGCGAATTACGCCACGCCCTGGAACGCGGGCAGTTTCACCTCGAATACCAGCCCCAGCTGGATCTGGCCAGCGGCGCGGTGGTGGGCATGGAAGCGCTGCTGCGCTGGCAACATCCGCAACTGGGGCGTATTCCACCTGCCAGCTTCATCGGCCTGGCCGAGGAAATGGGCTTGATCACGCCCATCGGTGACTGGGTCCTGCGCACGGCGTGCGCCCAGACACGCGCCTGGCAGCTGGCAGGCCATGGCCCGCTGCGCCTGGCCGTGAACCTGTCGGCACGACAATTCAAGCAACGGAATCTGCTGCACGCTGTGGCGCAGGCGCTGGCCGAGACAGGTCTCGACGCCGCCCATCTGGAACTGGAATTAACGGAAAGCATGGTCATGCATAACGTGGAGCAAGCCACCGCCATCATGGCCAACCTGAAGGCGTTGGGCGTGCAACTGTCCATCGACGACTTCGGCACCGGCTATTCCAGCCTGGCCTACCTGCGCCACTTCCCCATCGATGTATTAAAGATCGACAAAACCTTCGTCAGCGACATCACGCACAGCGACGACGATGCGGCCATCGTGCGCGCCATTATTTCACTGGCGCACAGTCTGCGCCTGAAAGTGATCGCCGAAGGCGTGGAAACGGACCAGCAGCTGGCCTTCCTGCGCCAGCATGGCTGCGACCAGATGCAGGGCTATCTGTTCAGCCGCCCCCTGACCGCGCCCGCCTTTGAAGAATTATTACGCCAAGGCAGCATGTTGCCTGCCCTGGCGATGGGTTGACCATCCGTTAAAACGCGTGGCGCAAGCCGATGTTGAACGCGCGGTTGCCCGTGCCCACTTCCGTGGCGTTGCCCACCATGTAGGCGGCGCCGTTGCGGTTGCGAATGTGCGCATAGGCAAGATACACCTTGCTGCGCTTGGACAAGGCGTACGTGGCGCCGATGGCCAGCTGCTGCGCATCGCGGTTGGCGCTATCGCGGTCATCCTTGCGCACATACGAGGCCAGCAAGGTCGTCGCACCCAGCGGCACGGAGACGCCGACGATGGTGTCGCGGCTGTCGCTCGACTGGGCCGGCGCCTGCGCCGCGCCGTATGGGTTTTCCGCGAAGAACATGCTGCTGCCGTCGCCCGTGTTGCGGCCATAGCCGGCAAACGCCGTGGCCACGCCGAAGTTGTAGTTACCGGCCAGAATCGTGTTGTTCGCATCGGCCTTGCCCGGCTCGCCGGCACGGCTCTGGCGCGCCAGGCGCAAGGTCAACGGACCGTTGACATAGCCCAGGGCCAGGCCCAGCGAGCGCTGGTCCGCCGCCACACCCGTGTGTTCGCCGGCGCCATACATGACGGTACCCGTCACACCGCGCCATTCCGGCGAGGTGTAGCGCACGGTATTGTCGATGCGCGTGGCCGAATAGCCGGCCAGGTTGGTCGCCGCGCCGGCATAGCCGCCTTCGAACGGGTCGGCCACGTCGGTCAAGGCCTGGCTTTGCAGGTTGTACTGGCGGCCCACGGTCAGCATGCCCAGCGGGCTGTTGAGGCCGACAAACGCCTGGCGGCCGAACAATTGCCCCGCCTGGTCCGAGCGGCCCGTGTCGCCCTGCACGCCCGCTTCCAGGGTGAACACGGCTTGCCAGCCATTGCCCAGCGACTCCGTGCCGCGCAGGCCCAGGCGCGAGCCGGCCGATATGCCACTGGTGAGCTTGCTGATGCCGCCTTCCTGTACCAGGCCCGCGTCCATCAGCCCATACATGGTGACGGAAGACGGATCGACGGACGACTGGGCGTAGGCGGCAGGCAAGGCGCCCAAGGTGGTGGCAAGGCCGGCAACGATGGCGATTTTTTTCATGATGATTTCCTTGTAAAAGCGACACCAGGAAAGCGGCGGCCACGGCAAGGCCACAGGCGGCAAGGCGCCAAGGCGCCAAGCGGGGTGTGCCGTATCAAAAGACGACGCGCCGGACAACAGATCCTGGCTAAGCTGTGGCGGCAGCGGCGTGCAATGACGTGCCGCTTTGATTCCGCCGTGAATGGTGCACCGCTGGCGGTGCGCGTGGCTCAGGCGCCCGGCCCGAAGGGGACGCGCTGAAGGTGGCTGGCATCGCAGATGCGCTGGCCGGGAGACGCGGACGAGTGCTGGATATGAAACGTTATACAACCGCGTCTGCTGGCGCCGTCCGCAAGGATGGGGCAGGAGGCGCCGAGGCCGGCATTATAGCATCGGCGCCCCTGTCGCCCCCGTTTTATTGCGCCCTCTGTTGTTAGTTCGCGGCCCGCCAGGCCGCCAAAACACTGAAAAATGCCGCTTGCCAGGCTGCAGGCGTTGCCGCGTCATCTATAATGGTTCCTTTTGCCAATCACACGCCAAATCATGGAATTAGCCAAGTCTTTCGAGCCCGCCGACATTGAACAATTCTGGCGCACCGAGTGGGAACAGCGCGGTTACTTTACCGCCACCCTCGATGCCGGAAAACCTTCCTTCAGCATCCAGTTGCCGCCGCCGAACGTCACCGGCACCCTGCACATGGGCCATGCGTTCAACCAGACCATCATGGATGGCCTGACCCGCTACCACCGCATGCTGGGCCACAACACGGCCTGGATTCCCGGCACCGACCACGCGGGCATTGCCACGCAAATCGTCGTGCAACGCCAGCTGGACGCGCAAAAGATTTCGCGCCATGACCTGGGCCGCGAGAAATTCGTGGAAAAAGTGTGGGAATGGAAAGAAAAATCGGGTTCCATCATCACCGGGCAGATGCGCCGCCTGGGCGCCTCGGCCGACTGGCAGCGCGAATACTTCACGATGGATGAGCCGCGCTCGAAAGTCGTCACCGACGTCTTCGTGCGCCTGTTCGAGCAAGGCCTGATCTACCGCGGCAAGCGCCTCGTCAACTGGGACCCCGTGCTGGGCACGGCCGTGTCCGACCTGGAAGTGGTGTCGGAAGAAGAAGACGGTTCCATGTGGTACATCAAATACCCGCTGGCCGACGGCAGCGGTTTCCTGACGGTGGCCACCACGCGTCCTGAAACCATGCTGGGCGACGTGGCCGTGGCCGTCGATCCGACGGACGAGCGCTACACGGCGCTGGTGGGCAAGATGCTCAAACTGCCGCTGACGAACCGCGAAATCCCCATCATTGCCGACGAATACGTCGACAAGGAATTCGGCACCGGCTGCGTGAAGATCACCCCCGCGCACGACATGAACGATTACGCCGTCGGCCAGCGCCACAAACTGGCGCAGATCGTCATCCTGACCCTGGACGCGAAGATCACCGACGACGCGCCGGAAGCGTATCGCGGCATGGACCGTTTCGCCGCGCGCAAGCAGATCGTCGCCGACCTCGACGCGCAAGGCTTGCTGGAACAGGTCAAGCCGCACAAGCTGATGGTACCGCGCGGCGACCGCACGGGCGTCGTCATCGAGCCGATGCTGACGGACCAGTGGTTCGTCGCCATGAGCAAACCGGCGCCGGAAGGCACCTTCTTCCCAGGCAAGTCGATCGCCGAGACGGCGCTGGACAAGGTCGCCAATGGCGAAATCAAGTTCGTGCCGGAAAACTGGAGCACCACCTACAACCAGTGGCTCAACAACATCCAGGATTGGTGCATCTCGCGCCAGCTGTGGTGGGGCCATCAAATTCCGGCCTGGTACGACGACAAGGGCAATATCTTCGTTGCCAAGACAGAAGCGGAAGCCATCGCCAAGGCGCAGGCCGCCGGCAGCACGGGTCCCTTGAAACGCGACGACGACGTGCTCGACACGTGGTTCTCGTCGGCCTTGGTGCCGTTCTCGACGATGGGTTGGCCTGAAGAAACGCCGGACATGAAGGCCTTCCTGCCGTCGTCCGTGCTGGTCACAGGTTTCGACATCATCTTCTTCTGGGTCGCGCGCATGGTCATGATGACGGCGCACTTCACGGGCAAGGTACCGTTTGAAACCGTCTACGTGCACGGCCTGGTGCGCGATTCGACGGGGCAGAAGATGTCCAAGTCGAAGGGCAACACGCTGGACCCGATCGACCTGATCGACGGCATCGACCTGGAAGGCTTGATCGTCAAGCGCACCACGGGCCTGATGAACCCGCGCGACGCGGAAAAGATCACCAAGGCGACGCGCAAGGAATTCCCGGAAGGCATTTCGGCCTACGGCACGGACGCCGTGCGCTTCACCATGGCCAGCTACGCGTCGCTGGGCCGCAACATCAATTTCGACCTGGGCCGCTGCGAAGGCTACCGCAACTTCTGCAACAAGATGTGGAACGCCACGCGTTTCGTCATGATGAACACGGAAGGCAAGGATTGCACGCCGAACGACGCCGACCTGTCGCAAGCGGACAAGTGGATCATCTCGCTGCTGCAAAAAGCGGAACTGGACGTGGCCAAGGGCTTTGAAGACTTCCGTTTCGACAATATCGCCGCATCGATCTACAAATTCGTGTGGGACGAGTATTGCGACTGGTACCTGGAAGTAGCCAAGGTGCAAGTACAGCAAGGCACGGAAGGCCAGCAGCGCGCCACCCGCCATACCCTGCTGCGCGTGCTGGAAGTGGTGCTGCGCCTGGCTCATCCGATCATCCCCTTCGTCACGGAAGCGCTGTGGCAGAGCGTTGCGCCATTGGCCGGCAAGCTGCCGAAGCCAGAAGGCGAGCCCAAGGGCGTGTCGATCATGATGCAGCCGTATCCGATCGCCAACACCGACAAGATCGACGAGTCGGCCGAAGCGTGGATGCAGCAGCTGAAAGCCTTGACGGACGCGACGCGCAACCTGCGCGGCGAAATGCAGATCTCGCCATCCGTGCGCGTGCCGCTGATCGTCGAAGCGGGCAATGCCAGCGAGAAAGAAGCGCTGGCGTCGTACGCACCGTACATCCAATCGCTGGGCAAGCTGGCCGACGTGCAGATCGTCGATGCGTTGCCGGACTCGCCTGCGGCCGTCGCCATCGTCGGCACCACCAAGCTGATGCTGAAAGTGGAAATCGACGTGGCCGCCGAACGCGAGCGCCTGGGCAAGGAAATCGCCCGCATCGAAGCGGAAATTGCCAAGGTCAACAGCAAGTTGGGCAATGAAAGTTTCGTCGCGCGCGCCCCTGCCGCCATCGTTGCGCAAGAAAACGAGCGTTTGCTCAGTTTTTCGGCGACAATTGAAAAACTGCGCGAACAGTTTGCTAAACTAGCCAGCGCATAAGGCAAGTTTGGAAGGATTGCGCGGCGTCATCCGTGACGCCGCGCAGGATGGCTGGTCTTGCCTTGGTATATACACTGTTCGTGACCCGATCAAAAAAACCATTGGAGACTAGCAATGCATAAAAATTTCAAAGCAAGCGTCACAGCAAGCATCATGATGGCCGCCCTGGCCATCGCCGGCAGCGCCGCCGCGCGCGACGGCAACTACACCCCCGTCGGCACGTGGAAAACCATCGACGACGCCAGCGGCAAGCCGAAATCCCTCGTTGTCATCACGGAAAACAACGGCGTCTTGCAAGGCAAGATCGAAAAGCTGTTCCGTGGCCCGAATGAAGAGCAAAATCCCAAGTGCGACAAGTGCACGGGCGCCAACAAGGACCAGCCCATCATCGGCCTGGTGATCCTGTCCGGCCTGAAATATGACGGCAAGGAATGGACGGGCGGCGAAATCACGGACCCGGCCACCGGCAAGGTCTACAAGAGCAAGGCCGAGCTGATTGAAGGCGGCACCAAGCTGCAAGTGCGCGGCTATGTCGGCGTGCCGATGTTTGGCCGCTCGCAGACCTGGGTGCGCGAAGAATAAACGGCGCACGCCCTGCCCGACCGAAGCCGGCCATGCGCCGGCTTTTTTACGTCACGCGCCCGACAAACCTGTTGTTTTCCAGGCCGAATCATTCCCTTTTGAACATATCTGCAAGCGCCAGCAGCCTATGCGCGCCACCGAACATACTTGAAGTTTCCTAAATGAAATAGTGCATGCCTGTGACGCCATCGCCCGTAGCGAAAGGCGGCATGGCTCTGCCGGATGACCTCATCCGCGGATGCCCGGCAATGATTGCCATGCACAAAGGAACTATATGAATCTCTTCAAGCGATATCTGAACCCGCTGCTCGTCTCGGCAGGTTTGCTGGCCATGGCCGCCCTTGCCGGTTGCGGCGGCGGCGACCAGGGACGCGATCCCATCCTCGGCTTGCCGGGCGCCACCTTGTCCAGCCTGGCCGTCACACCAGCCACGGCCACGGTCACCATCGGTGCGGGCCAGCAATTCACGGCCATCGCCACGTATAGCGACGGCTCGTCGCAAGACGTCAGCGCCAAGGCGGCCTGGGCGTCGGCCACACCGGCCAGCGCGACAGTCAATGCCGCCACAGGCTTGAGCACCGGCATCGCTGCCGGCAACAGCAGCATCAGCGCCGCGTTTGGCGGCAAGAGCGCAACGGCCCAGTTGACCGTCACGCCAGCGACCTTGCTGACTATCGCCGTCACGCCGCAAAGCCCCATCGTGCCCGTCGCCGCGACGCGCCAGCTGGCCGTCATTGCCACCTACTCGGACAACAGCACGGCTGACGTCACGGCCAGCAGCAGCTTCCTTGCCGTCACGCCCGCTTTCGCCACCGTCGCCAGCGGCGGCCTCGTCACCGGCGTTGCCTTTGGCACCAGCGTCATGAACGCCAGCTTCAACGGCAAGACGGCCAGCACCACCATCACCGTGCCTTCCGCCAGCATCGTCAGCATCGCCGTCACGCCGGCCACCGCCAGCATCGCTGTGGGCGCCACGCAGCAATTCATTGCCACCGCCACTTATTCCGACAGCTCGAACGCCATTGTCACCAACAGCGCCGCCTGGACCTCGGGCACCGTTGCCAATGCCACGGTACTGAACACGGGCATCGCCACCGGTGTTGCCACCGGCACCAGCAGCATCACCGCCACGGCCGGCGGCCAGTCGGGCAGCGCGCTGCTGACCGTCACCGCTGTCGCCATCCCGCCCGTCCTGAATCCGATCTTCCTGGGCCGCGCGGCACCGTTCGGCGTGCTGGCAGGCACCTCGATCACGAACAATTCGGGCGGCACCACGCTGATCACGGGCGACGTCGGCTCACCATCGCAAACGGTCGATCCGACCCAGGCGGCTGGCTTTACCAACTACAAGTCGGGCGCCATCCTGGCCGGCGCCATGACGGATTTGCAAGCGGCGATCACGGATGGCAACAGCCGCACGTGCGACGTCAGCTTTGCCGGCGGCATCGACCTCGGCGGCCAAACCTTCGGTCCCGGCGTGTATTGCTATGCGGGCGCCATCAGCATCACGGGCACCCTGACCCTGAACGGTCCCGGCGTGTACATCTTCCGCACGGCGCTGACCCTGAACTCGACCGTCAACTCGGTGGTTGCCCTGAACAATGGCGCCACGGCCGACAACGTCAGCTGGCTGCCCGTCGGCCCCACCACCCTGGCCGCCAACAGCGTCTTCAAGGGCAATATCCTGGGCCAGTCGGCCGCCATCACGGTGGGCGACAACGCAACCTTGCTCAATGGCCGCGTGCTGACGGCTGCCGCCGTTACCCTGCGCAACAATCAGATCACCAAATAATCGGGACATGACCATGACTATCGCACACACACTGGGCGCCCTGAGCGTAATGGCCGGCGCCTTGCTGGCGGCCCAATCGGCGCAGGCGCAGGACAATACCTTCATCAACCCGGACTGGGCCAACAGCGCCTGGTACATCGGCGCAGGCGTGGGCCAGTCGCGCGCCACCATCGACGAGCCGCGCCTGCGCGCCAGCCTGGCCGCCAACGGCGAAACCGTCACCGGTTTCAGCAAGGACCAGCGCGACACCGGCTATAAACTGTTTGTCGGCCGCCAACTGAACCAGTATGTCGCCGTCGAAGCCGGTTACTTTGACCTGGGCAAGTTCGATTTCAAGTCGACCACCAGCGGCAACGGCGTGCTGAACGGGCAAGCGGGCTTTCGCGGCGTGAACCTGGACTTGCTGGGCCAGCTGCCGCTGTCGCAGCGCCTGTCCCTGCTGGGCCGTGTCGGCATGCATTACACCAAGACGAACACGGAATTCAGCGGCAACCGCCTGCTGGGCTCGACGAACACGCATGCCAGCGAACGCAAGCTCAACGCCAAGCTGGGCCTGGGCCTCGAATACAAGTTCAGCGAAGCGCTGGCCCTGCGTGGCGAAGTCGAGCGTTATCGCCTGAACGACGCCGTCGGCAACCGCGGCGATGCGGACCTGTATTCCGTCAGCCTCGTGTATAAACTGGGCCGTCCGGCCAGCGCCACGCCCGCCTACCAGCCGGCGCCCGAAGTCGCCCCCGTCGTCGCCATGCCGGCACCGGTGATCGAGGCCAAGCCGGCGCCAGCCCCCGTGTCGGAAAAAGTGTCGTTTGCTTCCGAAGCGCTGTTTGATTTCGATCAATCGACGCTCAAGCCGCAAGGCAAGGCGGCACTGGACCAGCTGCTCGGTCAACTGACGGGCATGGACCTGGAAGTCATCGTCACAGTCGGCCATACGGATGCCGTCGGTCCGGATGCCTACAACCAGAAGCTCTCCTTGCGCCGCGCCGAAGCCGTCAAGGCTTATCTGGTGGCGCAGGGTGTCGAGACGAGCCGCGTCTACACGGAAGGCAAGGGAGAAACCCAGCCCGTGGCCGACAACACGAGTGCCGCCGGCCGCGCCAAGAACCGCCGCGTGACGGTGGAAGTCGTGGGCACGCGCAAAGTCATGCGTTAAGTTTGACGCGCACAAAAAAACCGGCGCAAGCCGGTTTTTTTACATCTGCGGCGCTGCCGGCTTGCGGTGATGCTTGCTCAGATGCCGATCCAGGCTGTTGGCAAACTGTTGCCGGTCAGACTGGCTGAAGGCGGCCGGGCCGCCCGTGTCGACGCCGCCGCTGCGCAATTCCTCCATGAAGGCGCGCATCGTCAGTTGCTGGGCGATATTATCTTTCGTATAAAACTCGCCGCGCGGGTTCAGCGCGAAACCGCCCTTGGCCAGCACGTCGGCCGCCAGCGGGATGTCGCCCGTGATGACGAGGTCGCCGGGATTGAGCAGCCGCACGATTTCCTGGTCGGCCACGTCGGCGCCGGACGGCACTTGCACGGTGCGGATGAAACGCGAGGGCGGCACGCGCAAGCCCTGGTTGGCCACCAGGGTGAGCGGCAACTCCAGGCGGTCGGCGACTCTGTACAAAATTTCCTTGATGACCACGGGACAGGCATCGGCGTCGATCCAGATCTGCATGCCCACGCTCGCTTGCTCACCAGCTTCCGCCATCACAGTTCCCACGCTTCGCCGCCCGGGCCCATGCGCGGCGCGCTGACGCCGAAGTGCAGGTAGGCGGCCGGCGTGGCGACCCGGCCACGGGGCGTGCGCTGCAGGAAACCTTGCTGTATCAGGTACGGTTCCAGCACGTCTTCGATGGTATCGGCCGCTTCGCCGATGGCGGCGGCCAGATTGCCGATGCCGACGGGGCCGCCGCCGAACTTGAACAGCACGGCTTCGAGCAATTTACGGTCCATCACGTCGAAACCGGCGGAATCGACGTCGAGCATGGCCAGCGCTCGGTCGGCCACCACCTTGGTGATGTCACCATTGCTTTTGACTTCGGCGAAATCGCGCACGCGGCGCAGCAGGCGGTTGGCGATGCGGGGCGTGCCACGGGCGCGCTGGGCAATCTCATGCGCGCCTTCCGGGTCGATCGGGGCTTTCAGCAAGGCGGCGCTGCGCGTGACGATCTTCGTCAATTCGCCCGTGTTGTAGAACTCGAGGCGCGCCACGATGCCGAAGCGGTCGCGCAGCGGATTGGTCAGCATGCCGGCGCGCGTGGTGGCGCCGACTAATGTAAACGGTTGCAGATCGAGCTTGACGGAACGGGCGGCCGGGCCTTCGCCGATCATGATATCGATTTGATAATCCTCAAGCGCCGGATATAAAATCTCTTCCACGACGGGCGACAGGCGGTGGATTTCATCGATGAACAGGACGTCGTTCGCTTCCAGGTTCGTCAGGATCGCCGCCAGGTCGCCCGGGCGCTCGAGCACGGGGCCGGAGGTCTGGCGCAAATTGACGCCCATTTCGCGCGCGATGATGTGCGCCAGGGTCGTCTTGCCCAGGCCCGGCGGGCCGAACAGCAAGGTATGATCGAGCGCTTCCTTGCGCTGGCGCGCGGCCGTGATGAAGATTTCCAGCTGATCGCGGATCTTTTCCTGTCCCACGTACTCGTCGAGCTGCTTCGGGCGCAAGGCCCGTTCAATCGCCTCTTCGTTGTGCGAGATGGGCGCCGCGTCGATGATGCGCTGTTCCGTGAAGCTGTCGGTCTGGATGCTCATGCGTTATCAGCCTTTCGACAGCGCTTTCAGCGCCAGTTTGATGCCGTCCGACACGCCGCTGCCAGCCGGCACGTTTTTCACGGCGGCCAGCGCTTCCTTGTCGGAATAGCCGAGCGCGACCAGCGCGTTCAAGATGTCCGATTGGGCATCGGGCGCCGCGTGCGCACCCAGCGGACCGAGATCCGCACCGATCTTGCCCTTCAATTCCAGCAGCAGCCGTTCGGCCGTCTTCTTGCCGATGCCAGGCACTTTCACGAGGCGGCCGGAATCCTGCAGGGTGATCGCCTGCGCCAGGTCGGCGATCGTCATGCCGGACAGGATGGACAGCGCCATGCGCGCGCCCACGCCCGTGATCTTGATCAACTGGCGGAACACGGCCCGCTCGGCCGCATTGCCGAAGCCAAACAGCAGGTGCGCATCTTCGCGGATGGCCTGGTGCGTAAACAGCACGACTTTTTCGCCCACGTGGGGCAAGTTGTAAAACGTGCTCATCGGCACGTCGACTTCATAGCCGACGCCCTGGCAATCGACCAGCAATTGTGGCGGATTTTTTTCAAGCAAAATACCGGAGAGACGGCCTATCATCGCGTGTTCCTAATGTTGTGTATCGTAGTTTTTATTAATTATGAGGGCCATGCCGCAGTTAACCTACTAAACGGCCGCGCTTCATGCGCAAGCCCTGCAGCTGGGGCGCCAGCGCGCCGATCATGGCCAGCGCATCGATGCTGTTGGCATGGCAAATGGCCACGCCCAGCGCATCGGCCGCATCCGTGCCGGGCAAGCCAGGCAAGGACAACAGCCGGGACACCATCTCCTGCACCTGCTCCTTGGCCGCCTTGCCGTGGCCCGTGACGGCCTGTTTCACTTGCAGGGCCGTGTATTCGGCCACCGACAGGTCGGCATGGACCAGCGCACAAATGGCCGCGCCCCGTGCCTGGCCCAGCAGCAAAGTCGATTGGGGGTTGACGTTGACAAACACTTTTTCGATGGCCGCGCAATCGGGCTGGTAGGTGCCGACGATTTCGCTCACGCCCCGCAGGATGACCTTCAGGCGCGGCGGCAATTCCCCTTCGGAACCCGTCTTGACGGTGCCCGACGCGATATAGCGCAGCTTGTTGCCGTGTTTTTCAATGACCCCAAAGCCGGTCGTGCGCAGGCCAGGATCGATGCCAAGAATAATCATCGCCAGATTCTATAATGAATACGGCAGGCACCGGTGAATAACCGGTGCCTGCCGCTGAGTACCTTATCGAGAGTTGTAGGTCGGATTAGCGGTACGCGTAATCCGACATGCGTCGCCAACTGCGCTTGTCGGATTACGCGCGGCCTTCGGCCCCGCTAATCCGACCTACTCTCTTCACTATCAATGACGGAAGTGACGCGTTCCCGTATAGAGCATCACGACGCCGCGCTCGTCCGCCGCATCGATCACTTCCTGGTCGCGCATGGAGCCGCCCGGGTGGATCACGCAGGTCGCGCCTGCGTCGACGACAACGTCGAGGCCATCGCGGAACGGGAAGAAGGCGTCCGACGCCACCACGGAACCGGTCAGCGACAAGCCCGCGTTTTGCGCCTTGATGGAAGCGATGCGGGCCGAGTCGATACGGCTCATCTGGCCTGCGCCCACGCCCAGGGTCATGTTATTGCCGCAGAAAACGATGGCGTTCGACTTGACGAATTTCGCCACTTTCCAGGCGAACATCAGGTCGGCCAGTTGCTGCGGCGTCGGCTGCAGCTTGCTCACCACGCGCAAGTCGCCGATGCCGACGTTTTTCGCGTCCGGCGATTGCACCAGCAAGCCGCCACCGACGCGCTTGAAGTCCATGGCGTGCACGCCGCTGCCCAGCGGGATTTCCAGCATGCGCACGTTTTGCTTGCTCGACAGAATCTGTTTCGCTTCGGCGGAGAACGATGGAGCGATCAGCACTTCCACGAACAGCTTGGCGATTTCGCCGGCGGTGGCGCCGTCCAGTTCGGTATTAAACGCGATGATGCCGCCGAATGCGGAGGTCGGGTCCGTCTGCAGGGCGTGCGCGTACGCTTCCGCTGCGTTCTTGCCCAGGGCCACGCCGCACGGGTTCGCATGCTTGACGATGACGCAGGCGGCGCTTTGCTCGAAGCCGCCCATGCTCTTCACGCATTCCCAGGCCGCATCGGCATCGGCGATGTTGTTGTACGACAATTCCTTGCCTTGCAACTGGCGGTAGTTGGCCAGCGCGCCATCGGTGGCGACGAGGTCGCGGTAGAAGGCGGCGCTCTGGTGCGGGTTCTCGCCGTAGCGCATGTCTTGCACTTTTTCAAAGGCAACGTTCAGGATTTGCGGATAGGCGCCGCGCTCGGCGTGCACCTTCGTCGGGCCCAGGCTGGTCAGGTAGTTGGTGATGGCGCCGTCGTATTGCGCCGTGTGCGCAAAGACTTTTTTCGCCAGCATGAATTTGGTGTCATAGCTGACGTCGCCGGCTTGGCCGTCGGCCGAGCGCATTTCCGCCAGCACCGCGTCGTAGTCGGTCGGGTCGCAGATGACGACCACATCCTTGTGGTTCTTGGCCGCCGAACGCAGCATGGTCGGGCCGCCGATATCGATGTTTTCGATCGCGTCTTCCAGCGTGCAATCGGCCTTGGCGACCGTGCCCTGGAACGGGTACAGGTTGACCACCACCATGTCGATGGTCGGCATGTCGTGCTCGACCAGTTTCGACATGTGCTCAGGGAAATCGCGGCGCGCCAGGATACCGCCGTGCACTTTCGGGTGCAGGGTCTTCACACGACCATCGAGCATCTCCGGGAAACCCGTGTAATCGGCAACTTCCGTGACAGGAACACCGTTGTCTGCCAGCAATTTGGCGGTGCCGCCGGTGGACAGGAGGTTGACGCCGAGGGCGGACAGGGCACGGGCGAAGTCGAGAACGCCGGTCTTGTCGGAAACGGAGAGGAGAGCTTGTTTGATCATGGCTGTGGCTAGGTGGTTAAGTGTTCTTGGCGAATGGCGCAGCAGTCAGCTATCAGGCCGGGCCCGCTGCGGCGGATTCAAATCTTGGCGTCACTTGCATGCCGGCATTACAGCAAACCGTGCTCC
This sequence comes from Janthinobacterium sp. BJB304, assembly GCF_002735765.1. Lineage (NCBI taxonomy): Bacteria > Pseudomonadati > Pseudomonadota > Betaproteobacteria > Burkholderiales > Oxalobacteraceae > Janthinobacterium > Janthinobacterium sp. BJB304. The sequence continues at coordinate 103,510 of NZ_PDZN01000009.1, read as the reverse complement.
TGCAATTTCTTGCGCAGGGTATTGCGGTTGATGCCCAGCATCTGCGCGGCGTGCGACTGGTTGCCATCGGCGCGTGTCATCACGACTTCCAGGATGGGCTTTTCCACGGTCAGCACGACCATGTCGTAGATATTCGATGCTTGCTGTTCGCCCAGGTCATTGAAGTAATCTTCTAGACTTTTCTGTACGACTTCCTGAATGCTTTCTTTGCTCATTTTTATGCTTCAACCGGCTGAACACCTGGCCATCCGGCGCCGCGCCGCTCATGCGGTCCGCGTGCTGCCCTCCTGCCTCGGTGTTGTAATTAATATTGCATGACGCTCTGTATAGGCGTTCGCCCTGGTACTTCTTATCACTCGTACTTATCGCTATTGCTACCAACTTATGCAACTGCCTTGCTATCTGCTCATGCTGCCGTGGCCGCAGGTTTGATCACATCGATCAGCCCACTTTCACTGGATTCGGCGAGGCGGTATTGTAACCGTTCGCCAAATTTCCATTGCGACTCAAAAAATTGATCGACAGCCAGCAACTGCGCATCCGTCGACTCCAGCAAGTTCATTTCCTGGCGGAACGCTTCGCCGCCTTCCAGATCCTTGACGTACCAGCCGATGTGCTTGCGCGCCGTCCGCACGCCGAGAAATTCGCCATAAAACGCATAATGGGCGCGCAAATGCTCATCCATCAGGGTACGCACTTCATCCACGTACGGCGCCGGCAACAAGGTGCCGGTGCGCAGGAAATGGTCGATCTCGCGGCAAATCCACGGCCGGCCCTGCGCCGCGCGGCCGATCATGACGGCATCGGCGCCCGTTTGATCGAGCACAAAACGGGCCTTTTCCGGAGTGGTAATGTCGCCGTTGGCCACCACGGGAATGCCCACCGATGCTTTCACGGCAGCAATCGTTTCATATTCGGCATCGCCCTTGTAGCCATCGGCGCGCGTGCGGCCGTGCAGGGTCAGCATCTGGATGCCCGCTTGCTCGGCGATGCGGGCGATGGTGAGAGCATTCTTGTTGGAACGGTTCCAGCCCGTGCGAAATTTCAGGGTGACGGGCACGTCGACGGCGTTGACGACGGCGTGCAAAATCTTTTCGACCAGGCTTTCGTTTTGCAGCAGGGCCGAACCGCACCAGCTGTTGCACACCTTTTTGACGGGGCAGCCCATGTTGATGTCGATGATCTGCGCACCCCGGTCCACGTTGAACCTGGCGCAGTCGGCCAGATCTTGCGGATCGGCGCCGGCGATCTGCACGGCTTTCGGCTCCATTTCGCCGTCGTGATCCGTGCGGCGCGCGCTTTTTTCCGTTGCCCACAGGCGCGGATTCGACGCCGCCATCTCCGACACGGCGTAGCCGGCACCCAGTTGCTTGCACAACTGGCGGAAAGGCCGATCCGTCACGCCCGCCATGGGAGCGACGAAAACATTGTTGCGCAGAATGTGAGGGCCGATTTGCACTGAAGAACCTGGAATGGACGGAGGAACCTGCTATTTTAACCGATTCCCTGCCTATTTAATAAGCACTATTTTTTTGGATCAGTGCGTCAGAGTGAGGATGGCGCCGCTTAGGGCACTCTTACCCCAGCTCGTCCATCGCGGGCGCGCTCAGGTGCTCGACATTTCCCCAGTGCACCAAATGCAGCTTGCCGTCCGCATACGAGAAGCGGTTGACACTGGCATTTTTGACCTGGAAGTCGCGCGGACTGTCGAGCGTCATGCCGACCGCCTCGCGGTAAGCGCACTCGAGCACGCCGCCGTGCGCCACGATGGCGATCGTCTGGCCGTCATAGCGTTCGGCCCAGCGGGCGATGGCGCCATTCGCGCGTGCGTAAAACTGGCGGAAGCTCTCCGCGTCGCGCTCGCCCGATGGCATCACGGCGTCGATCTGGCGCGATTGCCATTGCGCATACTCGTGCGGATAGCGCGCGGCGATGTCCGCATACAGCAAGCCTTCGAAGGCGCCATAGCAGCGCTCGCGCAGCAAGGGATCCGTCTGCACGGGCAAATATTTCAATTGAGCAACGGCTTGCGCCGTCTGCTGCGCGCGCTGCAGATCGCTGGCGATGATGGCGGCCAGCGGCTCGTCCGCCAGCGCCTGCCCCAGCGCGGCCGCTTGCGCCAGGCCCGCCTCGTTGAGGGCGATGTCGATATGGCCCTGCAGGCGGCGGCCCGCATTCCAGGCCGTCTCGCCATGGCGTATCAGTAAAATCGTGGTGCTCATGCGTTATTTCTTCAGGGTAAGTGCCAACTCGGGATTGAGCGAGTAGGCGACGACGAGCTGGGCTTCGTCGAGGATGTGGCCATAGAGAGCGGCATGGGCTTGCTGCCCCGTAAAACGCTCGAGCAGCTCCAGGCGCGGCACGTCGAGCGCATACAGGCGGAAAATATAGTGGTGGATGCGCTCGTCATTCCACGGCGGGCACGGGCCATCATAGCCATAATAATCGCCGGCCATGGCGGCATCGCCGGCAAACCAGCCCGTGTAGTCGTTGATGCCCTGGCGCAGTCCAGTACCTGCAGCCTTGCCGCGCGGCGTGATGCCGCTGGAAAATTCGCCGGCGGCAATAGAACGCATGGCGGGCGGCAAGTCGAGCAAACTCCAGTGATAAAAGTCGCCGCGCAGCGCCGTCAGCGGCAGGGACTGGTCGTCGCGGTTGGCCAGGCGGGCGTCTTGCGGCGCATCGGAATCGATGCAGAACAGGGCCAGCGACTCGGTGCCGTTGGGCACCTCGTCCCAGGCCAGATGGGGATTGCGGTTGCCGGCGAGGCGCACGCGGCTGGCCGGATCGATCTCGGCAAAGGCATAGTCGGCCGGCATCAGGCCGCCATCACGAAACGTCTCGCTCCACAATTTCATCGCTTGCTCCTCTTTATATTTTTTAGTTATTGCTTTGCGTTTACTTGTAGCCAGAACGTGACGGGGCCGTCATTGGTGAGCGACACCTGCATGTCGGCGCCGAACTGCCCCGTTTGCACGGTCGCATGGCGGCCGCGCGCCTGGTCCACGAAATGCGTGAACAGGCGCAAGCCATCCTGCGGCGCGGCCGCCGGCGTAAACGACGGGCGCGTGCCGGACTTGGTATCGGCCGCCAGGGTGAACTGCGGTACCAGCAGCAAGCCGCCGGCCACGTCCGTCACGCTGCGGTTCATCTTGCCCGCTTCGTCGGCAAACACGCGATAGCCGAGCAGTTTGGTCAGCAGGGCGTCCGCTTCCTTCTCCGTATCGCCCCGCTCCGCGCACACGAGCACCATCAGGCCGGCGTCGATGGCGCCGACGGTGGCGCCGCCGACGTCGACTTTCGCCTGCGTGACTCTCTGCAGCAGCGCGATCATGCCGTCAAGGTGACGCGCGCGAAACTGCGCTTGCCAACTTGCAACACGAATTCGCCGGCCGCCACTTGCAGGCCCTTGTCGCTGATGACGGTGCCGTCGATACGCACACCGCCCTGGTCGATCTTGCGCATGGCTTCCGATGTCGACGGGCACAGGCCCGCCTGTTTCAGCAATTGCGGGATGCCCAGCGGGGCGCCGGCCAGGGTTACTGCCGGGATATCGTCAGGAATGCCGCCCTTCGAGCGGTTGACGAAGTCGGCCAGCGCATCTTCGGCCGCCTGCTGCGAGTGGAAACGGGCGACGATTTCTTGCGCCAGCGCAACCTTGGCGTCGCGCGGATTGCGCCCTTCCTCGACTTCGCGCTTCAGCTGGGCCAGTTCGGCGATCGAGCGCCACGACAGCAGCTCGTAGTAGCGCCACATCATGACGTCGGAAATACTCATCAGCTTGGCGAACATGGTGTTGCCCGGTTCCGTGATGCCGATGTAGTTATTCTTCGACTTGGACATTTTTTCCACGCCATCCAAACCTTCCAGCAGCGGCATGGTCAAAATACACTGCTGCTCCTGTCCGTACTGCTTTTGCAGTTCGCGGCCCACCAGCAGGTTGAACTTCTGGTCCGTGCCGCCCAGTTCCAGGTCCGATTTCAGGGCCACCGAGTCGTAGCCTTGCATCAGCGGGTACAGGAATTCATGCACGGAAATCGGAATGCCGCCCTGGAAGCGCTTGGTGAAGTCGTCGCGCTCGATCATGCGCGCCACCGTGTAGTGGGAAGCGAGCTGGATGATGCCGCGCGCGCCCAGCGGATCGCACCACTCGGAGTTATAGCGGATTTCCGTCTTGCTGGCATCCAACACTAAAGATGCTTGCGCGAAATACGTCATCGCGTTAATCTCGATCTGTTCCTTGGTCAGCGGCGGGCGCGTGACGTTGCGGCCCGAAGGGTCGCCGATCATGGAAGTAAAATCGCCGATGAGGAAAATGACTTGATGGCCGAGGTTTTGCAGCTGGCGCATCTTGTTCAGCACGACAGTGTGGCCCAGATGCAAGTCGGGTGCGGTCGGGTCCAGGCCCAGTTTGATGCGCAGTGGAACACCGGTTTTCTCGGAGCGCGCTAATTTTTGCGCAAATTCGCTTTCGATCAAGAGTTCGTCGACGCCACGCTTGGTAATCGCGAGGGCTTCTTGTACTCTGTCCGACAGTGGAAGCGCGGTCTGAGCGGCGTTAGCCTTTGTAGGCGATGCGGTGGTGTTGATTTCCATAAAATTTGACTATAAATCTCAAAATGGTGGTAGGTTTGCGGAGTTTGCTATAATGCTCGATCCCATCAATCTTGCCGTATGAAAACGAACCAAAATAACAATAACAAAGAGCACTAGTTCACGAATCGTTCAAGGGCAAATTTTAACTGATTGCATGAACCCTATACATAAAATCACAGGCTCACGCTTGTACACACAGCTGACGACGACACGCAAGGCGCGCATTATTGGCGCATCCGCGGTGCTGCTCGCCGTGGCCGCCTTCGGCGCGGTCGCTGTGTCGCCCATGGCGCCCGACGCATCCGACTTGCCGGTCACGTCCATCGCCCAGAACCTGGAAATGCCTGATCTCGCCTCGCAAATTTCCGCGATGGAACAGGTAGACCAGAATTTCACCCACGAAGAAAAAGTCCGCGCTGGCGATACCCTCGCCACCCTGCTGACCCGTCTCGGCGTGGATGATCCGGCGGCGGCCAATTTCATCAAAACCGACAAGATCGCGCGCGGCGTGATGTTGCTGAAATCGGGCAAGCGCGTGCAAGCGCAAACGACCGAAAACGGCGACCTCAACTGGATGCGCGCCACCCTCGTCGACGGCACCGACAAATCGGTCAAGAACATCCTGATCACCCGCAAGGGCGACAAGTTCGTGGCCACGGAAGTGGCAGCTCAGCTGGAACGCCGCGTTGAAATGCACGCGCGCAAGATTACTTCCACCCTGTTTGCCGCCACCGACTCCAGCCTGGACGGCACCCGCCTGCCAGACTCGATTTCCGCACAAATCGTGGAAATGTTCTCGACCAATATCGACTTCCGTTCCGACCTGAAACGCGGCGACTCGTTTAATGTGGTCTACGAAACGTTCTGGCAAGATGGCGAATTTGTCCGAGCGGGCCGCATCCTGGCCGGTGAATTCACCAACCGCGGCACGACTTACCAGTCCGTTTGGTTTGAAGACCCAGCCAGCAAGCAAGGCGGCGGTTACTACAGTTTCGACGGCAAGTCCCTCAAAAAAGCCTTCCTGAAATCCCCCCTCGAATTCTCCCGCATCTCGTCCGGCTTCTCCATGCGCGTGCACCCGATTTCCGGCAACTGGAAAGCACACAAGGGCATCGATTTCGCCGCAGCAACGGGCACGCCTATCCGCGCTTCGGGCGACGGCGTGGTCGATTCCGTCGGCAGCCAGAACGGCTACGGTAATGTTGTTGTTCTGAAACATTGGGCCAACTATAGCACCGCCTACGCCCACATGAGCCGCTTCGCTTCGGGCCTGAAAAAAGGTCAAAAAGTCAGCCAGGGCGATGTGATCGGCTACGTGGGCACCACCGGCTGGTCCACGGGCGCCCATTTGCACTATGAATTCCGCGTCGGCGGCGTGGCACAAGATCCAAGCAAGCTGAACGTACAAGCCCAAGCGCCATTGACGGCTGCCGAGCTGAGCCGTTTCCGCATGGTCTCCGCCGACATGATGCACCGCTTCACCCTGCTGCGTCCGAACGACACGGCACTGGCGTCGCGTTAAACGACATTGCAACACTGCCTTCGGGCAACATATAAAGGCACCGCCCATGCAGATGGCCGGTGCCTTTGTTTTTTCCCGCGTGCGCACGGCACAAATGCGGCACAATGCACCCCATCACTTATGCATTCAAGGACAACCCCCATGCTGTATATCGGTTTGATGTCTGGCACCAGCCTCGATGGCGTCGATGGCGCGCTGGTCGACTTTTCCGACGATGGCGGCACGCGCAGCCTGGGCGACGCCTACATTGCCTTTCCGGCCACCCTGCGCGCCGACCTGATGGCCTTGCAAAGTGCCGGCCAGAATGAAATCGAACGCGAAGCACTGGCAGCCAATCAGCTCGTGCGCCATTACGCCGACTGCGTCGCCCTGCTGTTGAGCGAGGCGGGCATCGGTGCGGACGCCATCGCCGCCATCGGCGCGCATGGCCAGACCATCCGCCACCGCCCCGAGCTGGGCTTTACGCGCCAGTTGAACAACCCGGCCCTGCTGGCGGAACTGACGGGCATCGACGTCATCGCCGACTTGCGCAGCCGCGACGTGGCGGCCGGCGGCCAGGGCGCGCCGCTGGTGCCCGCTTTTCACCAGGCCATTTTCAACTTGCCCGGCCACACGCGCGTGCTGGCCAATATCGGCGGCATCAGCAATATCAGCGTGCTGCACGCGGACGGCGCGGTAACGGGCTACGACACGGGGCCCGGCAATGCGCTGATGGATGGCTGGGCCTTGCGGCATCTGGGCCAGCCCTACGACGCCAACGGCGCCTGGGCCGCCACTGGCCAAGTCATCCCCGCCCTGCTGGCGGATTTGCTCGACGATCCCTATTTTGACTTGCCGGCGCCGAAAAGCACGGGCCGCGACCTGTTCCACGCCGACTGGCTGCAAGGCAAGCTGGCGAATCACCGTGGCGCCCAAGCCGCCGACGTGCAGGCGACCTTGACGCAGCTGACGGCCGTCAGCCTGGCGCAGGCCATCGCGCGCGACGGAGCGCACGCGGAAACCGCGTATGTGTGCGGCGGCGGCGCGCAGAATGCCAGCCTGATGGCGGCGCTGGCCCGGGAATTGCCGGGCATGGCGGTGGAGTCGACGGAAGCGCTGGGGGTGGCGCCAAGCCAGGTCGAGGCACTGGCGTTTGCCTGGCTGGCCTGGCGCTTTACACAGCGCAAGCCGGGCAATTTGCCGGCCGTGACGGGTGCTCAGGGCTTGCGGGTGCTGGGCGCGCTCTATCCGCGCTAAGCGGACGCAGAAACACAAATAGCGGATCGATGATCCGCTATTTTTATATTGCGCCTGTAAACCGGCGCGCCTAAAAAACGTTCAGGGCAAGGCGCATTGCCAAAGACAGTACGAATAGTACGGCGAGGCAATGCAACGCCGCCATGGACGTTTTCTCAGGTGTGCTTGCTTATACCGAGAATGACGAACCGCAACCGCAGGTCGACGTCGCGGTCGGGTTTTTAATCACGAACTGCGCGCCTTCCAGGTCATCCTTGTAGTCGATTTCCGCGCCGACCAGGTACTGGTAGCTCATGGAGTCGATCAACAGCTGAACGCCGTTCTTGACCATGGTGGTGTCATCTTCGTTGACGATTTCGTCGAAGGTGAAACCGTACTGGAAGCCGGAACAGCCGCCGCCCTGCACGAAGACGCGCAATTTCAGGTCGGGATTGCCTTCTTCCTCGATCAGCTGCGCGACTTTTTCGGCGGCGCTATCGGTAAAGATGATAGGCGAAGGGATCACATCTTGCATTTCAGCGACTGCATTCATTTCAGACTCCTCAGAAAACATAGCCTCATTATAGACTGTTGGCACAACTCGCGCTGCGGCGGCCGCAGAGGCGGCTAGCCGGTGTTGTTCCTGCTCACATTTCCGATACGGCCAGGTGCAGCACGGGGTCGGCGCTGTCGTGGCGGCTGAGCTTGCCCTGCACCAATGCGCCGCTGTGCATTTCCAGCACCTTGTAATAGACCTCTCCTACAATGCGGGCTTTTGGCTGGATTTCAAGCATTTCGGACACATACACAGGGCCATTGATCTCGCCACTGACAACCAGGCTCGAGCAGCGCACCTCGCCATCGATGCGCCCTGCCTCGCCCAGCACTATGTGCGTGGACTCGCCCGCCTCGCCCGTGACATTGCCGCGCACATGGCCATCGATGCGCAAGCCGCCGCAAAACAGCAAGTCGCCCTCGATCCGCGTGGAAGCGCCAATCAGGGTGTCGATGGGGTTTTTCGCGTTGCGCTCGAACATGAACGTCATCCTGTCGGTATACGTGGCAGTCCAATTTAGCACAGGTCCGGCAAAAAGGCGCCGGACCCGCGCAAGCACTGCTGCCTATTTTTACGGCAGCAAGGCGATATGCTGCAAACCGGCCGTTTCTTTCAAGCCAAACATCAAGTTCATGCACTGCACGGCCTGGCCAGAAGCGCCCTTGACCAGGTTATCCTGCACCACCAGCACGATGACGGTATTGCCGCCCTCGGGACGGTGCAAGGCCAGGCGCAGCATGTTCGAGCCGCGCGTGGAACGGGTTTCCGGGTGCGAGCCGAATGGCATCACGTCGACGAAAGGCTCGTCCTTGTATTGCGTTTCGAACAAGGCTTGCAATTCTTCATTGCTGACATCCTTGTTCAGCTGCGCGTACAGGGTCGAATGCATGCCGCGGATCATCGGCACCAGGTGCGGCGTGAAGGTCAGCGCCACTTTCTCATCCGTGAAACGCTGCAGCTGCGCCGTCGTTTCCGGCAGGTGGCGGTGGCCGGCCACGCCATAGGCCTTGAAGCTGTCGCTGCTTTCCGAGAACAGGATGCCGATTTCCGCCTTGCGGCCGGCGCCGGACACGCCCGACTTGCAGTCGGCGATCAAGCCGCCCGCATTGACGAGGCCCGCCTTGAGCAGCGGGTAAAAGCCCAGCTGCATGGTGGTCGGGTAGCAACCGGGGTTGGCGATCAGCTTTGCCTGCTTGATGTCTTCGCGGTTCAGTTCCGGCAAGCCATACACGGCCTCGGCTATCAGTTCAGGGGCCGTGTGGGGAATCTTGTACCACTGCTCGAACTTGGCCTGGTCTTTCAGGCGGAAGTCAGCGGCCAGGTCGATGACTTTCACGCCGGCGGCCAGCAGGGCTGGCGCTTGCGCCATCGCAACACCATGCGGGGTCGCGAAGAAGACCACGTCGCACTGTTCCAGGTTCGCCTTGTCCGGCGAGGAAAACGCCAGCTTGACGTGGCCACGCAGGGAAGGATACATGTCGGCAACGGGCAAGCCATCTTCCTTGCGCGAGGTAATCGCCGTCAATTCGACATCTGGATGGGTAGCGAGCAAGCGCAGCAACTCCACGCCCGTGTATCCAGTGCCGCCGACGATGCCAACTTTGATCATGTTCTTTCCTTGTGTATAGATTGCATAAAGATGAAGGGAAACGCTCTCCCTGCGGGTTTTCCGCGTATTTTACAGCGCAACGCAGAGTCACGCTGAAATGCAAAAAAGCCGCGGGACCGAAGTCCAGCGGCTTTTCGACCAGCACCCCGCAAGGTGCTGTAGCGTAGAAATTAACGCTTCGAGAATTGCTTTGCGCGACGTGCTTTGCGCAGACCAACTTTTTTACGCTCGACTTCACGTGCATCGCGGGTCACGAAGCCGGCTTTAGCCAGTTCCGGTTTCAACGCTGCATCGTAGTCGATCAGAGCGCGGGTGATGCCGTGACGAACTGCACCAGCCTGGCCCGACTCACCGCCGCCATGGACGTTGACTTTGATGTCGAAACGCTCGACATTGCCGGTCAGTTCCAGAGGTTGACGGATGACCATCAGACCCGTTTCGCGCGAAAAGTATTCGTTTGCTGGTTTGCCGTTAACAACGATCAAGCCTGTGCCAACTTTGATAAAAACCCGAGCCACTGCACTTTTGCGACGGCCGGTTCCATAATTGTAATTACCGATCATGTCAGTTCCTTAGAGAACAAGTGCTTTAGGTTGCTGAGCAGCGTGCGGATGGGAACCTTCCGCGTACACTTTCAGCTTCTTGATCATTGCGTAGCCGAGTGGGCCTTTAGGCAGCATGCCCTTGACCGCTTTCTCAAGCGCGCGACCTGGAAAACGCTGTTGCATTTTCTGGAAGTTGGTTTCGTAGATGCCGCCTGGATAGCCAGAGTGACGGTAGTAAATTTTCTCAGTAGCTTTGGTACCGGTCACACGCAGTTTGCCTGCGTTGATGACGACGATAAAGTCGCCGGTATCGACGTGAGGAGTAAATTCTGGTTTGTGTTTGCCGCGCAGTCGGAGTGCCACTTCGCTGGCAACACGTCCGAGGACTTTGTCCGTCGCGTCAACCACGAACCAATCGCGCTGGACTTCATGTCCTTTAGCGGAAAATGTTTTCATGTTGACTTCCTAATAGATTACACGCTCAAATGGTGGTTCCGCCGATGTTGCTGTGCGGACTCTGCCTTATTTACTTTTCCTGAGCGAACGGAAAGCCGACAAGTATAAGCGGCTTTGCCCTGCCGCGTCAAGCCACGATGCAGACCGGCTGCGGGCTGGCGGCCGGCACATGGATGGGCATTCCTCTATTACAATACAAAACGCTTACAATTTTCGGAGAGTACGATGGAATGCAAAGTCAGCTGGAATGGCCCGTCGGGCATGAGTTTTCGGGCAGAAACCGGTTCCGGCCACCTGGTGACCATGGATGGCGCGCCCGATGGCGGCGGCCACAACCTGGCGCCGCGCCCCATGGAAATGGTCTTGCTGGGCACGGGCGGCTGCACCGCCTATGACGTGGTGCTGATCCTGAAACGGGGCCGCGAAGCCGTCAGTGGCTGCGAAGTGACCCTGAAGGCCGAGCGCGCCGACACCGATCCGAAAGTCTTTACCAAGATCCACTTCCACTTCACCGTGCGGGGCAAGGCCCTGAAACCGACGGCCGTGGAACGGGCCGTTTCATTGTCGCATGACAAATATTGCTCGGCGTCCATCATGCTGGCGAAAACCGCGGAGATCACGCATTCCTTCGAAATCATCGAGGAGTAGGTCGGATTAGCGCGTGAGCGCGTAATCCGACGACACCAACGGCGCCAACAATGTTGTCGGCTTACGCGCTGCGCGCTAAGCCGACCTACACAGAAATATCAGATGTAATACGCGGTTTTTGTCATCACTTTGCCCATCAACCCCATCAACGCCTTCACGGGCGCTGGCGTGTCGATGGCGCCCAGTCGCTGGGCGGCGGCGCCGTGTTCCACCTCGTCGATGGCCATCTGCTTGACGATGGCGCGCGACTTGGCGTCCTGCGGCGGCAATTCCTGCAGGTGGCTGGCCAGGTGCGCTTCCACCTGGCGTTCCGTTTCCACCACAAAACCCAGGCTGCGGCCGTCGCCCATGCGCGCGGCGATGGTGCCCAGCGCAAACGAACCCGCATACCACAGGGGATTGAGCAGGCTCAGACGCGAGCCCAGCTCCGTCAGGCGCTGCGCCGTCCAGGCCAGGTGGTCTTCCTCTTCGCGTCCCGCCTCGTCGAACTGGGCGCGGATGGCCGGGCTGTGCGCATAGCGCGCCTGCGAGTTGTACAAGGCTTGCGCGCACACTTCGCCCACATGGTTGACGCGCATCAAGCCGGCGCTGTGGCGCTGCTCGGCCGGGCTCAGCTCCGCATCGGGCGCATGTGCGGCCGGCGTGGGGCGCGAGGCCGAGGCCACGCCCGCGATGACGCGCAAGGCCTTGTCGGCGCCAACAATCAAACGATCCAGGGGGTCAAAATGGCGGTTCGCGGTCATCGTGAGCTATTCATGTAAGGGAAAACATGAATTATAGGACGATCAGGGCCAGCCGTCCCCACGCCGCGCGCGGGCCGAACGGGGCTTTATTGACCTGTGCGCGCTTTTTCCTGCTCGATCCAGTCCACCACGGGGCCGACGGCATCGAGCCCGGACAGGCTTTTCGCCACGCCCAGGTTCAGTGAAACCAGGAAAGAAATACTGTCGACGGGAATGTCCGGGCAATGCTGAGCAAACGCGGCGCGAAAACGCTCCGATTGCAGCACGCGCAAGACTTTCTCGCCGCTCATGAATTGCAGCACGCTGGCGATGCTGTGCCCGCCGCCTAGCGAGTGGTAAATAAAACGGTTGTACTTCGCGTCGATCTGCTTGAAATCGAGGGTTTGCTCCGTCATCAGTCCGGCCAGGTAGTACAGTCCCAGGCTGACGCGGAAGAAACCGATGGCTTCGGCACTGGTCATGCCGGCGCGCGCCACGGCCAATACCTTGTCCTGCATCGCCTGATCGATCGTTTGCATTACGCTCTCCCGCGCCGTCCGCCGGCGCCACCGGGCCAGCTTGCATGAAGATGCTGTTTTTTTCAATAGACCAAACGATATTTCCACCTTGCAAGTTACATTTTTTGCATGCTACTCTCGTTGTTCACCGTTGAATGGATGAAACACATGATAGAGGTCAAGCACCTGGCAAAACGTTTCCGCATGCCGCCCCACAAGGGCAAGGGCGTGCACGTGAGCGATCCGCGCGAACATGAGGGCTGGTTCCACGCCGTGCGCGACGTCAGTTTCAGCTGCGCCCCCGGCGAAGTGCTGGGCTTGCTGGGTCCGAATGGCGCCGGCAAGACGACCACCCTGCGCCTGCTGTCGACGGCCTTGCAGGCGGACGCGGGCAGCGCCCTCGTCAATGGCGTCGACGTGCTGCGCCAGCCGCTGGTGGCGCGCCAGAGCATCGGTTTTTTGTCCGGCTCGACGGGCTTGTACGGCCGGCTGACGGCGCGCGAGAACGTGGAATACTTTGGCCGCCTGCATGGTATGCCGGCCGACAAGCTGAAACGCCGCTGCGACGAACTGTTTTCCTTGCTGCAGATGGAAGAATACGGCGGCAAGCGGGCAGATCAGTTGTCGACGGGCATGAAACAGAAGTGCGCGATCGCCCGTACCGTCGTGCACGAGCCGCAAGTGGTCATCCTCGACGAGCCGACCACGGGCCTGGACGTGATGTCGGCCAAGATCCTGCTCGACTTCATCGCCAGCTACAAGGCGCTGCGCGTGCCGCTGATCTTTTCCACGCACCACCTGCACGAGGTGGAAAAGCTGTGCGACCGCGTCTGCATCATCAACCGCGGCACCACCGCCTTCCATGGCACGGTCGACGAACTGCGCCACCTGGGCGGCAGTACCGATCTGTACGACGCCTTTGTCAGCGTCATCAACCAGGGAGCCTGAGCCATGTGGACCATTTATCTGAAAGAGTTGCTGGAACTCACGCGCGACCGCAAGACGCTGATTTTCACCATCCTTATCCCCATCTTTGCCATGCCGCTGATCTTTGGCGGCTTCGCTTATGTTTCCAGCAATATGTTCAAGAACGCGAAAACGGCGGAACTGCGCTACGCGCTGTTCGGCAAGGACCATTCGCCGGGCCTGAGCGCGCGTTTTGCGCAGCAGCACAACCTGCGCGAAGTGCCGCTGGCCAGCGAGGCGGACATCCGCCGCGCCATCGGCGACGACACCATCAAGTTTGCCGTCGTCATCCCGCCGCATTTTGAACAATCACTGAAGCAGCAGGCGCAAGCCAAGGTGACCCTGCACTACAACAGCGCCAGCTCGGTGGACGTGACGCACCAGCGCGTGCGCGAAATCGTCGACGCCTACAACGCCAGCCTGCGCGAAGGGGCCTTGTCCGCCCTGAACCTGAGCCCTGCCCAGCTGGCCTATGCGCTCAATCCCATCGTGCTCGACAAGCAATCGACGGCCAACGAGCGCGAACAGATGGGCGCCATCATCGGCGGCATGGTGCCGTATCTGCTGCTGATGGTGTGCCTGACGGCAGCCATGTATCCGGCCATCGACCTGGGCGCCGGCGAAAAGGAACGGGGCACGCTGGAAACCCTGCTGCTGGCGCCCGTGCCGCGCAGCGCCATCGTGCTGGCCAAGTTCCTCGTGCTGTTTACGGTGGGCATGACCTCCGCCGTGCTGATGGTGGGCAGCATGGGCGTCCTGCTGGCCATCTTCGGCAGCTCGCTGGAAGGCCACATGGCCATCCTCGTGCACAGCATCGGCTTGCCCGACCTGGCCATGGTGACCCTGATGCTGGTGCCGACGGCCGCCATCTTCGCCTCGCTGCTGCTGTCGATCTCGATCTACGCGAAGAGCTACAAGGAGGCGGCCGGCATGATCACGCCGCTGATGCTGTTTGTCATCCTGCCCACGGTGACGGCCATGCTGCCCGGCGTCGAGCTGAACTGGATGTGGGCCATGGTGCCGCTGACGAACGTGTCGCTGGCCATGAAGGAACTGGTGAAAGGCACCATGGATTACCGCATGTTCGGCGTGATCCTGGCCTCGACGACGGTGATCGCCGGCGCGCTGCTGATGCTGTGCCGCTGGTGGTTTAACCGGGAATCGGTTTTATTCCGTAACTGACACTCTCGTGGCGCGGCCGACAAGACCAGGACCGGCCCGCCATCCGCCCTCGCCAACTGCACTCTGGGCACGCGAAAATGCCGTGTATCGCATGCAACTGCCCAGTGCGTCCTAAATTCAATACAATGCCAGCATAGAGTAGCCCTGTCGCATCGGGCAGCAACGCATGAGTTAGGAGTTGTATGGAATTGCAGATCCGCAAATTGTCGAAGACCTACGCGAATGGCGTGGTGGCGCTGGACAACGTTTCGCTGACGATACCGCCCGGGATGTTTGGCTTGCTGGGCCCGAATGGCGCCGGCAAGTCGACCCTGATGCGCACCCTGGCCACCTTGCAGGAATGCGATTCCGGCTCCATCTTCTTCGGCGACTACGACGTACTCGACGACAAGGACGAGATCCGTCGCATGCTGGGCTACCTGCCGCAAGACTTCGGCCTGTACCCGAAAGTGACGGCCTACGAGCTGCTCGACCACTTCGCCATGTTAAAAGGCTTGTCGCAGCGGGCGCGCCGGCGCGAAGTCGTCGATGGGCTATTGCAGCAAACCAATCTGTTCGACGTGCGCCACCAGCGCCTGGGCGGCTTTTCCGGCGGCATGCGCCAGCGCTTCGGCATCGCGCAAGCCCTGCTGGGCGACCCGAAACTGATCATCGTCGACGAGCCGACGGCCGGCCTCGACCCGCAGGAGCGAGTCCGCTTCCACAATCTGCTGTCCGACATCGGCGAAGACAAGACGGTGATCCTGTCGACGCATATCGTGTCCGACGTGGCCGACCTGTGCGCCAACATGGCCATCATCAACAAGGGGCATTTGCTGCTGTGCGGCAAGACCCAGGAACTGATCGACGAAGTCAGCTGCAAGATCTGGGCGCGCTTCGTCGAAAAGAAAGAACTGGCCAGCTTCCAGCAGCGCCACGCCGTCATTTCCACGCGCTTGCTGTCGGGCCGCACCCTGATCCACGTCTACAGCGACGACGACCCGGGCGACGGCTTCGAGGAAGCCATCGGCGACCTGGAAGACCTGTATTTCGCCACCATTGCCGGGCGCCACCGCGTCGCCCCGCAATGCGACTGAGGGGGCGGCCATGTTTGCCATCGCCCGCTTTGAAGCACGACAGCGGCTCAAGCTGCTGTCGACCTGGGTGTATTTCGCCATGTTCCTGGCGCTGGCCATGCTGTGGATGGCGGCCGCAGGCGGCGTCTTCAAGGAAGCGAGCATCAGTTTCGGCGGCAAGTTCCTGATCAACGCCCCCCGTTCGCTGGCGTTCACGTGCAGCGTGCTGGGCTGCTTCGGCGCCGTGGTCGTGGCCGCCATGATGGGCCGCTCGGTGCAGCAGGATTTCGAATACGGCATGCAGCATTTCTTTTTCAGCGCGCCGATCAAAAAATACCAGTACGTCTTCGGCCGCTTCCTCGGCGCCTACCTGGTGCTGGCCGTGGTGTTTTCCAGCATCGTGATCGGCGCCTGGCTGGGCGCCTGGCTGCCCGGCATCGATCCCGAACGGCTGGGGCCGCAGCGGGCGCTGGCCTATCTGATGCCCTACGTCTTTACGCTGCTGCCCAACCTGTTCATCTTCGGCGCCATCTTCTTCGTCATCGCCGCCCTGACGCGGCGCATGCTGCCCGTGTATATCAGCTCGGTGGTCATGCTGATCGGCTACCTGGTGGCGCCGTCGCTGGCGCGCGACCTCGACTACAAGACCCTGGCCGCCCTGATCGATCCTTTCGGCACCACGGCGCTGATACGCCTGACGGAATACTGGCCGAACGCGGAACGCAACACGCGCCTGGTGACCCTGGAGGGCGTGTACCTGCTGAACCGCGCCATCTGGTCCGGCTTCGCCCTGGTGGCCTTGCTGCTTGGCTACTGGCGCTTCCAGTTCCACGCGACGACGGACGCGGGCGCCACCCGGCGCCGCAGCGAGGGCGAGGCGCCGCAGCGCCTGTCGAACGCTTCGCTGTCCACGCAGGAAACACCGGACTTCGCGCAACGCAACCTGGCCGTCCTGCTCGTCAAGATGAGCTGGCTGAACCTGCGCGAAACCATCAAGAACATCTATTTCGTCGTCATCGTGCTGGCCGGCGTGCTGACCATGTATGCGGGCGCGCTGGACATGGGCTCCATCTACGGCACGAATACCTATCCCGTGACGGAAAAGGTGCTGGACATGGTCAGCGCCTCGTTCGCCCTGTTCATGCTGATCATTACCACCTTCTACGCGGGCGAGCTGGTGTGGCGCGAACGGGAAGCGGGCACGCATCTGATGCTCGACGCCCTGCCCGTGCCGAACTGGCTGCCCCTGCTGTCGAAACTGTGTGCGCTGGTCGGCCTGCAAGCCTTGCTGAGCCTGGTCATTATGCTGTGCGGCATGTCGATTCAGGTCTTCAAGGGCTATTACCGCCTCGACCCCGGCCTGTACGTGGAATCGCTGTTCCTGTCGCACCTGCCCTACTATGCGCTGGTCGCCGTGCTGGCCATCTTCGTGCAGGTGCTGATCAATCAGAAATACCTGGCGTATTTCGCCATGATTCTGTACCACATCGCCAGCATCAGCTTTTCCTCGCTGGGCCTGGGCGACCCGCTGCTGCTGTACGGCAGCACGCCGGAGGTCGTGTATTCGGCCATGAACGGCGCCGGCCACTTTGTGTTGCGCGAGCGCTGGTACTTGCTGTACTGGAGCGGCGCGGCCGTCATGCTGACGGTGCTGTCGCTGCTGTTCTGGCCCCGCGGCGCGCAGGACAGCTGGCGCATCCGCCTGCGCCTGGCGCGCCACGGCCTCACGCATGGCGTGCTGGCCAGCTTTGCCGGCGGCGCCCTGATCTTCGTCGGCGCCGGCGGCGTGCTGTTTTACGTTTTCCACCTGGCCAACGATTACCAGTCCGAATTTTCCCGCGATGCGGACCGCGCCAGCATCGAGCGCCAGTACCGCAAGTTTGCCGCCACGCCGCAGCCGAGAATCACCGACGTGAAACTCGACGTGGCCATCTACCCGGCGCAGCGCACCCTGGCCGTCACGGGCCGCTATCTGCTGCAAAACAAGACCAGCCTGCCGATCAGCCACATTTTTGTGCAGCAAGACCCGACCGCCACCATGCGCCTGCGTTTCGATACGCGCGTGCATCCCGGCCTCGATGACGGCAAGCTGGGCTTTTACAGCTACCGCCTGGCCGCGCCGCTGGCGCCGGGCGCCACCCTGGGCCTCGATTTCGACATCCGCTACGCGCCGCGCGGCATCTTCGGCCTGGGCCAGGACACGCCCGTGGTGGCCAACGGCACTTTCTTCACGAATGCCGTGCTGCCGCACATCGGTTACCAGCCGCAGCTGGAATTGACGGACCCGCGCGACCGCAAGAAACACGGCTTGCCCGCGCGCGAACGGGCCTTGCCGCGCGACGATGCGAAGGGATTGGCCGACAATTACGTCAGCAACGACGCCGACCGCATCAACTTTGACGCCACCGTCAGCACCGTCGACGGCCAGACGGCCATCGCGCCGGGCATGCTGGACAACGACTGGATCGCCAAGGGCCGCCATTACTTCCATTACACGATGGACCAGCCGATCCTGAATTTCTATGCGTTCCAGTCGGCCCGCTACGCCGTCAAGCACGAGCGCTGGCAAGACGTGGCCATCGACGTGTATTTCCATCCTGGCCATGAATACAACCTCGAGCGTTTCGTGCGCGGCAGCAAGGAAGCGCTCGAGTACTACACGAAGAACTTCGGCCCCTACCAGCACAAGATCCTGCGCATCGTCGAATTCCCCCGCTACGCCACGTTTGCGCAATCGTTCCCGAACACGATACCGTACTCGGAAGGCCTGGGTTTTATCGCCAAGGTGGACGACAAGAACCCGAAGGATATCGACTATCCGTTCTACATCACGGCGCATGAAGTGGCGCACCAGTGGTGGGCGCATCAGTTGGTGGGCGGCAATACGCGGGGCGCCACCGTGCTCAGCGAAACCCTGGCCGAATATTCGGCCCTGATGGTGATGAAGAAGACCGTGGGACCGGCCAAGATGCGCCGTTTCCTGCGCTATGACCTGAATCAATATCTGATGGGGCGCAGCGAGGAACGCAAGAAGGAATTGCCGCTGGCCGAGAATGAAAACCAGGCCTACATCCACTATCACAAGGGCAGCCTGGCCATGTACTTGCTGCAGGACATCATCGGCGAGGACAAGGTCAACGGCGTGCTGCGCGAGCTGCTCAAGACCTACGGCCAGAAAGGCCCGCCGTATGCGAGCGTGACGGCGCTGGTCCAGGGCTTGCGCCAGGTCACGCCGCCCGAGCAGGCTTACCTGATCGACGACCTGTTCGAGAAAATCGTGCTGTTCGACAACCGCGCCCTGTCGGCCACGGCCAAGAAACGCAGCGATGGCAAATACGCCGTCACCATCAAGGTGCAGGCAAGCAAATTGACGGCCGGCGAACAGGGCGAGGAACACGACGCACCGCTGCATGACTGGATCGAGATCGGCGTCGACGACGCGAATGGCCATCCGCTGCTGCGCGAACGGCTGCGCATGACGGCCCGCGAAGCGAGCTACACCGTCATCGTCGGCAGCCGCCCCGGCAAGGCGGGCATCGATCCTGACAACAAGCTGATCGACCGCAAGCCCGATGACAATATGGTCACCGTCGAGCTCGACGAACCATGACGAAAAATGGCCGCCCGTTTCAATGATGGGCGGCCATTTTTTTTCGTGTCACACGGGAATCAGGCTGCGGCGCAGCGCGTCACCAGGCTCAGGCTGATGCCCATTTCCGTCAGGTGCTGCATGTCGGCCAGGCTCAAGTCGAGCGGCGCATCGACCGTGTCGTCGCCATTCAGCTCCAGTTGCAGCTCGGCCACGATGCGCGGCATGGTGAACGTCACGCCGCGCGAACGGCATTCGGCCAAGTAGCTGCGTATGCGCGAGGGCAACACTTGCGATTTGGGCGCTTGTGCGATCAGCACATCGAAGCCGGAATCGAGATGCACGCGATTCGCGCCCTTCGCCTCGCCCTTGCGCCATTGCCGCTCCGGATCGGTAGGCAAGACTTCGAGGATGGATTTGAGCGTGGGGTCATCCCCATGCACGCACAGCTTCGCCATATTCATATTGCAAGACTTTCTAGTCAGGACGCCGCCAGGAAGGCGGCGCGATCATCAGACCGACAAGTCTACGCATGGAAGGCAAATATGTCCATACGGCAATATTTGGCATCAAGCTCTAATAAGCTCTCATTTGTGCTGCATCAAACAGGCGGAACCAGCTTATTCCGCCTGCCACACACAATTACAGTGCCACGCCGCGTGCCTGCAAGGCGGCCCGCACGCCGGCGCCGTAGGCTGGGTCGGCCTGGTCGAAGTGAGCGAGCTGACGCTGCAAGGTTTCCGGCCGCACCTGACTCAGGGGGCCGGCCAGGTTGTCGAACAGGTTTTGCCTGGCCTGGGCCGACATCAAGCGGAACAGATTGCCGGCCTGCGTGTAATCATCTTCCACGCCGCGCCCATCGTAGCGGGCCGCGCCGCCAGCCAGCGCCAGCGCCCCCTCGCCATGGCCCAGCCCTTGCGGCTGCGTGCCCGCCGCCGCCACGTTCGCGTAATTCTGCGCAGAACTGCCATTGTGGATCGCCATGCCGCCGTCGCGCTGCTGGTTATGGAAGGGGCAGCGCGCCGCATTCACGGGCAAATGCTGGTGGTTCGTGCCGACGCGGTACAGCTGGGCGTCGTGGTAAGCGAACAAGCGGCCTTGCAGCATCTTGTCCGGCGAGTACCCCATGCCGGGCACGGCGTTGGCCGGCGAAAAGGCGGCTTGCTCGACTTCCGCGTGGTAATTGTCCGGGTTGCGGTTCAGCTCGAAAATACCGACGGGCAACAGCGGAAAGTCCGCGTGCGGCCACACCTTCGTCAGGTCGAACGGATTCCAGCCCGTACGCTGCTCCCATGCATCGAGCTGCTCCTGCGTCGCCACCTGCAGCTTGACTTCCCACTGGGGGAAATCGCCGCGCGCGATGGCGCCGAACAGGTCGCGCTGGGCGTAGTCCGGGTCGGCACCGGCCAGGCGGCCCGCTTCCGCCGCAGGCAAATTCTTGATGCCCTGGCGCGTCTTGAAATGCCATTTCACGTACACGCGCTGGCCGTCCGCATTGATCAGGCTATACGTGTGGCTGCCGAAGCCATCCATGTGGCGGTAGCCGTCCGGCGTGCCGCGGTCCGAGAACAGCATGGTGACCTGGTGCAGGCTTTCCGGCGCATGGCTCCAGAAGTCGAACATCATCTCGGCCGATTTCAGGTTGCTTTGCGGATCGCGCTTTTGCGTGTGGACGAAATCGGGGAACTTGATCGGGTCCTTGATGAAGAACATCGGCGTGTTGTTGCCGACCAGGTCCCAGTTGCCCTCTTCCGTATAGAAACGCACGGCGAAGCCACGCGGGTCGCGTTCCGTATCCGCACTGCCGCGTTCGCCGCCCACGGTAGAGAAACGGGCGAAGGTGGCCGTCTGCTTGCCCACTTCACTGAACAGCCTGGCCTTGGTATAGCGCGAGATGTCGTGCGTGACGGTAAAGGTGCCGTAGGCGCCCGAGCCTTTGGCGTGCACGACGCGCTCGGGAATGCGCTCGCGGTTGAAATGCTGGAGTTTTTCGATCAGGTGAAAGTCTTGCAGCAGCAGGGGGCCACGGGGGCCGGCGCTGATGGAGTTCTGGTTGTCGGCGACGGGGATGCCCGAGGCGGTACTGAATGGCGGCTGTTGGCTCATGACTGCTTTTCCTTCGTTGTTGACTGATGAAACCTAGTGTAACGAGGTCAACAACAAAGGAAAAGGTAATTGATTTTATCGAACTGATAGCTATTTACAATGCACAGCCGTGAGCATCGCACACGCCGCCCAGTTCCGCCTGCAACTTCGCCGGCTGGCCCAGGAAGCCGCCGATATCGATCACGGACAGCTTGCCGCTGCCATCGTCGAGCACGAACGTGGGAAAGCCCTGTCCGCCCACCTGCGCCAGCAAGGCGCGGCTGGCGTCGATGTGCTGTTGCGTGGCGGCGCCCGCCTGCCGTGCATACGCGGCCTGGAATGCCGTCCCATCCATGCCCAGCTCTTGCGCCAGCGCCGCCAGCACGGGCACGTCGGCGATGCGCAAGCCGTCCACGTAATGGGCGCGCTGCACGCGCTGCAGCATGTCCAGGCCCTTGCCGGCCAGCGATTCAGCCGCCAGGATGGCCGTGATCGGCGGCTCGGAATCCATCATGGCCGTCGTGTCGTTCAGCAAGCCGTTGATATAGGCGTCGCCGAAGGGCTGGCCCGACATTTGCTCGATGCGCCGGTCATGCGGCAGCACATAGCCGCGCCAGGCGGGCGTGATCTGGCGGCGATTACTGCCCGTCATCATGCCGCCGCCGTGGAACGCCACCGTCAGGCCGGGCACGGCGCGCGCCGCCTCGACCAGCGGCGCCGCGCCGTAGCACCAGCCGCACAGGGGGTCGAAAATGTAGTGCAATGTGGGCATGCCGGCGTTGCCGCTTACCATTTCATTTCACCCTTTGCCACCTTGGCGCTCGTTTCTAAAGCACCATCGAGGCCGAGTTGCGGGTAGTGCTGTTTCATGGCGGCGATCAGGGCGGCCGAGTTGGCGGCCTTGGCCGTTTCCGCTTCAAACGTCACCAGGTAGTCGCGCGTAAAGCCGATGCTGTCGGGCGTCAGGGGCGAACCGACCTTGAAGTGGCCAGGCACGACGGTAACGGGTTTCAGCGCCGCGATGCCGTCGAGGGTCTTGAGCCAGTCCTGGCGCGATTGCAGGCTTTGCGTATCGGCCGTCCACACGTGCAAGTTGCCAAACAGCACGACGCCGCCGACGACGGCCTTGATCGATGGAATCCACACATAGGTGCGCGCTGGCGTCGGGCCGGCGATGTCCAGCGACTGGCCTTCCAGGCTGATGCGCTTGCCTTTCAATGCTTCGGGAATGACGATGCCGTGCGGCGCATTGTCCTTCAAAATCGGGCCCCAGTAGGCGACCTTGGCGTCAGCCTTGCGGCGGATTTCCGCGACGGTTTCCGGCGTGGCGACGATCTTTGCCTGCGGGAAAGCCGCCTTGATCACGTCGAGGCCAAAGTAAAAATCGGGGTCGCTGTGGCTAATGTACACAGTCGTCAGTTTCTTGCCGCTGGCGCGGATCTTTTCCACCAGCTTTTGCGCTTCGGCGCGCGAAAACTGCGCATCGATCAGCACGGCGTCATGCTTGCCCGCCACCAGCACGGAAGCGACGGGGAAAATCGCCGCTTCGCCCGGGTTGAATACTTCCAGGCTCAAGGGAGCGCTGGCGGCGGCAGAAGCGGCGCCGGCGGCAAACAGGGTGGAAACAAGAACGCTGCGGATGGATTTGGAGAACATGATCTGCCTTCACAAAATGATTGGGATGACGGCATCTTACGTTGCTTGATTCGGTAGAAAAACCCGTTAAAACGCAATAGTTTGTTGCTCATTTCGATTTAATCCCCGATGCAATCGACAATTTCTCGGCCACCGCGTGCAGCCATTGCCCCGCCAGCGCGCCATCCCACACGAACAGGATGTGTTCGCTGCAATCGACGCTGCCAGCCAGCTCGACCTGCAGCAAATCGTGTGCGCGCACGGCGAAGTCAGGCAGGTAGGCCAGCGCCCGGCCGGACTGCACATAGCCCAGCAGCAGCTGCACATCGTCGCTCCAGTAGCGGATGGTACGTGCGTTGGCGCCACGCCAGCCATCGGCATGGCGGCCCCGCTCCTCGCCGCACAGCAGCGAATGCGTGGGACTGGCAAACGTATGCGGCAAGACGTCATCCATCGCGCATGCCACGGATGCGGACGCTGCCGGCACGCCGTGCGCCAGCAGGTGCGAGCGCCCGGCCGCCAGCAGCATGCGCATGCTGCCCAGCGCCGTGCATTGCCACGTGGCAGGCCAGTCGGCGCCGCGCTGGGCGATGGCGTCCTGCGTCACCAGTGCCGCATGGCAATCGCCCCGCGCCAGGGCCGCCAGCGCCGCATCCTCGAAAACGGGCAGCAGGCGCAGGCTGGCGTGCGGATAGGCGTCCAGCGCCGAGGCCAGCGCTGCCGCATGGCGCCACAGCAGCAGGGCCGGGCCGGCGACGCGGCCATCGACGGCGCCCCGCTCGCCCATCACGTCCAGGCGCGCCTGTTCGGCCAGCGCCAGCAAGGTGCGCGCACGCTCGAGCAGCAAACGGCCGCTGTCGTTGAGCAGCAATTGCTTGCCGCTCCGGTCAAACAGGGGCGCGCCCATACCCCCCTCCAGGCGGCGCAAGGCTTTCGACACGGCCGATGGCGTCAGGTGCAATTCCAGCGCCGCCTCTCCCAGGGTCGGCTGGCGCGCGGCGCTGCAAAACACGCGCAGGTCGGCAAGGCTCATGTTCATGATAGTTTCCAAATGGGACACGAAAGGTGAAAAATGGTTGCTGTACTGTCCATGATCCCGCCTCTAATATCCTGGCATCCCCCATTACCGAGTCCATCCATGCTGCGTCCACTTTTCCTTTTCATCCTCCTGCTCGTTTCCAGCCTCGCCCACGCCGCGCCCCTGACCTGGGGCCTGCACGGCATGGTACTGTTTGGCGGCAAGCAAGGGCTGTATGCCTCGCACCTGCCGATGTTCCATGCGCCGCACGATTACCAGGTGGTGCTGCAAGTGCGGCTGGCCGACCCCGCCCTCGATGCGCGGCTGCGCCAGCAGCTCGATGGCCATACGGCGCTGTGGACCCTCGAACCGGAACATTTCGAGCTGGCGCGCTTGCTGCCCGCCGCACCGCTGCCGCTGCGCCAGTTCCGCGCGACGGTGGTGCGCGGACACTTCGAGAAGGCTGGAAAAGCCGAACCTGGTTACGGCGCTGCCGCCATCATCGTCGAGCGCGTCCTGCTGATGCGCCAGCTGTCGCCGGCACCCGCCGCGCACGCCCGCGCGCGCTACCTGCAGGTGGGTGACGGCACGCAGCGCTTCCTCGTCAAGCGCATCGACAGCCGCCCCGATTTCGAACATATCGTCGCCTGGACCAGTCCTGCGCAGGCGCCGCATGGCGACATCGTGGCGGCCAAGCGGGGCGTGCAGGAAACTCCGGCCGCCAGCTTGCAAACGGCCTTGCGCGCGCAGCTGGGAAAAACGGCCCGCTTGTGCGGCACGGTGTACTTTTCCACCGAGGACGTGCGCTAAAACAACACGCCAGGCGGATGCGCATCGGCGTGTCGAATGTGTCACAGCGTCATGAGGGTGTCACATTGAATTGTTATCTTGCTAGCTCTTTCAAACCTAGCCGGATGAACCACATGACACGCAGAAAAATTTCCGTCGCTGGCTGCAGCGTCGCCATCACCCTGATGCTGGCCGCCTGCGGCAGCGATGCAAAAAAAGAAGAGGTAGTGGCTGAAGCGCCGCCGAAAAACGTCATTTTCTTCCTCGGCGATGGCATGGGCCTGACCACCATGACGGCCGCGCGCATCTATTCGGTGGGCGAAGACGGTTCGCTGACCATGGACACCCTGCCGGAAACGGCCTTCGTCAAGACGTTCTCGAACGACGCGCAAGTGACCGACAGCGCGCCATCGATGGCCGCCTACATGACCGGTGTCAAGATGAACAATGAAGTCATTTCCATGTCGGCCAACACGGTCGCCATCGATCCAGGCACGGATGCAAACGGCAACAAGCTGGTCAACAAATGCGGCACCGGCAACGGCACGCCCGCCACCACCCTGCTGGAACTGGCCAAGGCCAAGGGCTTTGCCGCCGGCGTCGTCAGCACGGCGCGCGTGACGCACGCCACGCCGGCCGCGACCTACGCGCACATCTGCCACCGCGACCTGGAAAACGATATCGCCGCGGCCCTGGTGCCGGGCGGCACGGGCTACAACAGCGCCCTGGGCACCACCGGCCTGGAAGTGGTCCTCGGTGGCGGCGCGCAATTCTTTACGCCATTCAAGAGCGGCGGCAAGCGTTCCGACGACCGCGACCTGGTGGCCGAACTGAAAGCGAAGAGCTACACGGTCGCCAACAACGCCACCGACTTCAAGGCCGTCGATCCGGCCAAGACGGACCGTTTGTTCGGCGTGTTCACTTCCAGCCACATGAGCTACGACCTGGACCGCGATGCGGCCAAGGAGCCGAGCCTGGCGGAAATGACCACCAAAGCCATGGACGTGCTGGCCAAGAACAAGAAGGGTTACTTCCTGATGGTCGAAGGCGGCCGCATCGACCATGCGCTGCACGAAACGACGGCCAAGAAAGCGCTGCAAGACACGGTCGCGTTCGACAACGCCATCAAGGCTGCCATCGAAAAAGCCAAGCTCACCGATCCGACCCTGGCCAATACCCTGATCGTCGTCACGGCCGACCATGACCACACCCTGGTACTGAACGGCTACGCCAAGCGCACGGGCAAGACGGCTGCCGGCAACCCTGGCGTGCTGGGCGTGGTGAAGAACTACGTCACCGGCGCGGTCGAGAAAGACCTGGACGGCGCACCGTATTCGATCATCGGCTTCGGCAATGGCGAAAACCGCACGCAATCTAGCCGCGCCGCCATGGCCAGCCTCGATGAAACCGTCACCAGCGCCAATACCTACCACCAGGAAGCGGTGATCCGCACCACGGCAGGCAATGAGACCCACGGCGGCACCGACGTCTTCCTGGGCGCCATCGGCAAGGGTTCGGAAACCTTCCTGGGCACCATCGACAACACCAAAGTATTCGGCCTGGTCAAGACCGCCGGCGGTCTGTAATCCCCAAGAGACAAGAATTGGACAAGCACATGAAACTCGCATTGAAACCCGCCCTGAAACTCTCCTTGCTGACCACGCTCGTGGCCGCCAGCGTCGCCAGCGCCTACGCCGCCGACGCGAAGAACGTCATCTTCTTCCTCGGCGACGGCATGGGCCCGTCCGTCGTGACGGCCGCGCGCATCTACCAGTACAAGGAAGACGGCAGCCTGACCATGGATACGCTGGAACGCACGGCGCGCATCAAGACGTTCTCGAACGATGCGCAAACGACGGACAGCGCGCCATCGATGGCCGCCTACATGACCGGCGTCAAGATGAACAATGAAGTCATCTCGATGGCGCAGGATACGATCGCCAAAGAACCCGGCCGCGACGCCAACGGCAACCTGGGCGTGGACAACTGCCCGGCCGGCGGCAAGAGCGTGCCGACCATCCTGGAACTGGCGAAAGCCAAGGGCAAGGCCGTGGGCGCCATCACCACCACGGAACTGACGCACGCCACGCCGGCGACGACGTTCTCGCACATCTGCAACCGCAATGCGCAATACGCGATCGCCGCGCAAGCGACACCCGGCGGCGCCGGCTACAACGCAGCCCTGGGCGACGGCGTCGACGTGCTGATGGGTGGCGGCCGCAACCATTTCACGCCTTGGTCGGCCAGCAACAAATATGGCCGCGCCGATGGCCGCAACCTGCTGACGGAATTTGCCGCCAAGGGCTACACCGTGGCCGCCAACAAGACGGAAATGGCGGCAGCGCCGAGCGGCAAGAAATTCATCGGCCTGTACAGCACCCGCAGCCACCTCGAATATGAACTGGACCGCACGGCCACGCCGCCGCTGGGCGAAGGCGCGACCCAGCCTAGCCTGTCGGAAATGACGCTCAAAGCCATCGACTTGCTGTCGAAAAACACGAACGGCTACTTCCTGATGGTCGAAGGCGGCCGCATCGACCACGCCTTGCACGGCATCAATGCCAAGCGCGCGCTGACGGACACCATCGCCTTCGACGACGCCATCAAGGCGGCCATCGCCAAGATCAAGGAAACCGATCCGACCCTGGCCAATACCCTGATCGTCGTCACGGCCGACCATGACCACACCCTGGCCTTCAACGGCTACGGCAAGCGCGGCAACAATATCCTCGACATCAACCGCGGCTACAAGGATAACCAGCCAAGCAAGGATGCCGATGGCAACACCTACACCACTTTGGTATTCGGCAATGGCCCGAACCGCCCTGACCTGCGCAGCAACGTCGACAGCGCCACGGCGCTGAAAGACAATTACCTGCAAGAAACAGGCGTGCGCCTGGCCAGCGAAACCCACGGCGGCGGCGACGTCAAGCTGCTGGCCACAGGCGCCGGCGCCAAGTCCTTCAAGGGTACCCTGGACAACACCAAGGTGTTCGACTTGCTGAAGGCGGCCTTCGGCTTCTGATCCACATCAACACGGCAACCCCACCGGGGCGGATGGCGTAGGCCCTCCGCCCCTCTGCACGTAAAGGCTACACCATGAAATCGTCCCTGATCGCCGTCCTCCTGGCCGCCGGCTTTGCCGCCAGCGCCCAAGCCGCCCCCACCGCTGCTGCTCCTGCCGACCTGGACCTGGGCATCACCTATTACAGCCGCGTCCTGACGCCGGAAGGCGTGACGCGCGAAAGCCGCTACGAAGAAAAGATGCTGCGCCGCCCCGGCCACGTGTGGGTCGAGCGCGTGCTGGCGCCGTCGACGGACGCGCATGCGGGCCACAAGCATGGCGAAAACACCAAAGTGGCACTGAAAGCCACGCAGCATGAACACAAGCACTTCAATCCCGTGCTGATCCCGCGCCACGTGATGCTGGAAAAGAACACCGTGCGCGTGGAATACATCGATGCGCACGACAAGATCGTCGTCTCGATTCCCAAGGCCGAGTACGAAAACGTCAATTTCGACGGCTCCTGGGAAAACAGTTTTTATCTGCTGGATCCGAAGCTGGTGGCCGCCATGCCGCTGTCGAAACAGGCATCGAACGTGACGGGTGCGCGCTGGCGCGAAGTGGAAAAGAATGGCGTGTTCCAGCGCATCCTGTGGGACGAGCAAAAACAGATTCCCCTGATCATCGAAAGCGGCGACCGCGCGAATACCTTCTATCGCCGGGTCGACGTCAAGCTGCAGCCGACCGTCAGCAAGGCGCAGCCGTGGGCGAATTTGCAGAATTACGCGCAGCGCGAGTACTCCGACTACCTGGACTAAGCCAGCCTCGGGACATAAAAAAAGCCAGGGAAATCCCTGGCTTTTGTCTGGCTGGCGTCCGATTACTCGGCCGTTGCCGCCTTCTTCGCCGGCGCCTTCTTGGCGGCCGGCTTTTTCACGGCCGTGGCCTTCTTGGCCGGTGCCTTTTTGACGGCTGCCGCTTTCTTGACGGCCGTTTTCTTCGCTGGCGCCGCGCCTTCTTCGCCTTCGACCTCGGCAGCTGCAGCCTTTGTCTTCGCACCCGGCTTGGCCTTGCGCTCTTCAAACTCGAAGCTCACCTTGCCATCCTTGCCCCGTACGAGGAAAGCCTTGAACGGACGGCGCGTGCGCTGCGATACGAAGCCCGGCAGCAAGTCCGTCTTGCCATCGTTGAGCAGTTTTGCCATTTGTTCCGGCAAGATTTCCTGCTGCAAGATGATGCGGCCGCTGCGGAAATCGCACGTCTTCGGCTTGGCTACGCTGTGTTCGCACACGTAGGCCAGGCCCATTTCGTACACGCCGGCATTGCACTTGGGGCACGGTCCCACGGGCGTCTGGCCCGTGAAATCGACGCCTTCGCCATCTTCGCTCTCGTCGTTCTGGCCGAAATCGAATTCCAGCTTGAAATTCTTGATCTCTTCATCGCGCACGATGCGCAGGATGGCGGCGAACGGACGGCCCATCTTCGAGCGGAAGCCTTGCAGCGGGCCAATGGTGCGGTCCTTCAGCAATTGCTCCACTTCGGCGATTTCAAACTGGCGCGAACCCGGCGTCTTGCTCATCGAGAATTCGCACTTGGTGCAGGCGAAACGACGGTAGTTTTCCTTCACCACGCCGCCGCAATTCGGGCATGGCGTTTCCAGGGTCGCGTAGTCGCCGGGAATCGTGTCGTTATCGTATTCCTTGGCGCGCTTGACGATGATTTGCGTCATCTGCGCAATTTCGCGCATGAATTCTTCGCGCGAAATCTTGCCTTTTTCCATCTGCGACAGCTTGTATTCCCACTCGCCCGTCAGCTCCGGTGCCGTCAATTCGTTGACGCCCAGGCCTTTGAGCAAAGTCATCAGCTGCGACGCCTTGGCCGTCGGAATCAGTTCGCGGCCTTCGCGGATCAGATAGCGTTCCGTCAGCAAGCCCTCGATGGTGGCCGCGCGCGTCGCTGGCGTGCCGAGGCCCTTGCCGGCCATCGCGTCGCGCAGCTCGTCGTCGTCGATCAGCTTGCCGGCGCCTTCCATGGCCGACAGCAAGGTCGCCTCCGTGAAGCGCGCGGGCGGCTTCGTCACCAGGCCGTTGGCGCTGACGCTTTCCGTCTGCACTTTCTCGCCCTTGGCCACGGGGACCAGGTTGCCGTTGCCATTGCTTTCCTTGTCGGCGTCCGTCGACGCTTCCTTGCCGTAGATGGCCAGCCAGCCCGGATTGGTCATGACCTTGCCTTCAGTCTTGAACTGATGGCCGGACACTTCCGTATAGCGCGTGGTGACTTGGAATTCCGCAGGCGGGAAGAACACGGCCATGAAGCGGCGCGTGACCAGGTCGTACAGCTTCTGTTCCGGCTCGGACAAGTTCTTTGGCGCGATCGTCGTCGGGATGATGGCGAAGTGATCCGAGATCTTCGTGTTGTCGAAGATGCGCTTGTTCGGCTTGACCCAGCCCTTGTCGATGATCTGCTTGGCGAACTGGTGGTAGTTGCTGTTTTCCTTGACCGTTTCCAGCGCCTGCAGCACGGTCGGCATGTAGTCTTCCGGCAGGTGGCGCGAATCGGTACGCGGATACGTCAAGACCTTGTGCTTTTCATACAGCGCCTGTGCCAGGCCCAGCGTATTCTTGGCGGAGAAACCGAAACGCGAGTTCGCTTCGCGCTGCAGGCTGGTCAGGTCGAACAGGCCCGGCGCCATCGAGGTGGTCGGTTTCGATTCTTCCGTGACGATGCCTTGGCGGCCGCGGCAGGCGGTGGCGATCGAGTCGGCAGCCGTCTTGCTCCACAGGCGCTCTGCGCGCTTCTCGGGGTCGTTCTCGTCCTTCTTGAACTTCGTGTCGAGCCAGCGGCCTTCATAGATGCCGGCCGCGCAGACGAATTCGGCGCGCACTTCCCAGAAGTCGCGCGGCACGAATTTCTTGATTTTGTCTTCGCGTTCGACGACGATGGACAGGGTCGGCGTCTGCACGCGGCCCACGGTGGTCAGGTAAAAACCGCCTTCTTTCGAATTAAACGCCGTCATGGCGCGCGTGCCATTGATGCCGATCAACCAATCGGCTTCCGAACGGCAGCGGGCCGCGTCGGCCAGCGGCAGCATTTCTTCGTCGCTGCGCAGGTGCGCAAAACCGTCGCGGATGGCGCCCGGCGTCATCGACTGCAGCCACAGACGCTTGACCGGTTGCTTGGCCTTGGCGTTTTGCGCGATCAGGCGGAAAATCAGCTCGCCTTCGCGCCCCGCATCGCATGCGTTGATGAGGGTGGAAACGTCTTTACGTTTGATCAGCTTGTTTAATACTTTGAGGCGCGCTTCCGTCTTCGGGATGGGATTGAGCGCGAAATACGGTGGAATCATCGGCAAGTGCGCGAAACTCCATTTGCCGCGCTTCACGTCGAATTCTTCCGGTACGGCGATCTCCAGCAAGTGGCCGACCGCCGACGACAGGACGTATTCATCCGATTCAAAGTACTCATCGTGCTTGGTGAAGCCGCCAAGCGTCTTCGCGATATCGTTCGCGACAGAAGGCTTCTCGGCGATGATGAGGGTTTTTGTCATATTTTTTGGTCTCGAAAAATGCTCTAGGATAGTTTCAGCATGCGCATCATACAGTGCATTGCCAGGCGCCGACGCTTTTGTCTGCGCAAGGCCTTGTGACTTGTGGTCTTGTCAAGCGGCCAATGATAAGCGCCTATTGAAGAATTCGGCAAGTTATCTGCAAGCAAGAATGCGCAGGCGCAAACACAATGGGCCGGCGTGCGCGGTGCCGCAGCATATAGTAAGGGAGATGGCGCGGCAGCGGCGCCAGGTGCGGCCAGGGGCGTTTATCTACTAGTGCAGCAGGCGCGGCGGGAGATCTTCGTCGTCGACAAACAAGTCGTCGAACATCAAGGCGTCCGGCTCCTTGCCCTGGCTCCACAACAGCATCAGCACGATGACTTTCAGCTTGCCCAGCGACACGGGCGCCTCGTCGAGCGCCAGCGCCCGTTCGATGACGATTTCGCGCTGCAGCGGCGAGAGCACCTTGGCACTTTCCAGGAACTGGATGAAGCCGATGGCGGCCGTGCCCAGCACGTCGCTTTCCTGCTGCACATAGAAGCGCGTGCCCGTGGAACTGGCCGTCAGGGTTTGTTCGGCGCCGGCCATGGCGTTCAAGTCCGTCAGCCACACGAGCGCTTCGGAAATCTCCACGTCGTCGAAACCGACGGCCGACAGTTTGCGCGCCAGGACTGCCGGCTCGGGGCAGGCATCGGGGCGATAGTAAGTCTCGTAGAGGTACACCAGGATATCGAACATGGCTCTACTCTAGCAGCTAAGCTCGCTAAGACACAAGGGTGCGCGCAGACAAAGCGCGCCCGTGCGGCAAGGCCGCCACACAAGTGACAAGCTGTCATTTGCAGCGTTGAAACAGTCCTCCCGGCAAGCGTTCGACCCGGCCCGCCAGCTCCAGCGCCAGCAATTGCCCCATCAGCGCGCCCATGGCCAGGCCGCTGCGCGCGGCCAGGGTATCGGCATCGTGGGGATCGTGGCCCAGCGCGGCCAGCAGCGGCGGTTCGTCCTCCACCGCGGCCGGCACTCCGGGGACGCCGCCCAGCCACTGCAGCTCTTGCAGCACGTCATCGGCCGATTCGACCAGCTTGGCACCCTGCTTGATGAGTGCATGGCAACCCTTGGCCAAAGTCGCATGGATGGAGCCGGGCAAGGCATACACGTCGCGCCCCTGCTCGCCCGCCAGGCGCGCCGTGATCAGGGAACCCGACTGGGCCGCCGCCTCGATCACCAGCACGCCGCGCGCCAGGCCGCTGATCAGGCGGTTGCGGCGCGGAAAATTCCCCGGCATGGCAGGCAGCCCTAGCGCGTACTCGCTGACGATGCAGCCCTGTTCGGCAATTCTTTGCGCCAGATCAACGTTGCGGCGTGGATACACCAAATCGGCGCCCGTGCCGATCACGGCGACGGTGGCGCCCGCGCCGCGCAAGCCGCCCTCGTGCGCGTGCGTGTCGATACCGAGCGCCAGCCCTGAAATGATGGTCAAGCCTGCCGCGCTCAGCGCTTGCGCAAAGGCGGCCGCGTTCTGCATGCCTTGCGCGCTGGCATTGCGGCTGCCGATGATGGCCACGCCCGGACGCGACAGCAGTTCCGCCCGTCCCCGCACATATAACAACAGCGGCGGATCGGCGATTTCCAGCAGCAGGGGCGGATACGCGGCATCGGCCAGGGTCAGCACGGTATTGCCGGGCCGCTGCAGCCATTGCAGGGTCAGCGCCAGCTGGCTGTTGGCCACCGGCTTGGGCGGCTGCACGATGGCGCGCGCCACGCTGGCCGGCACTACCTCGCGCAGGATGTCGAACGGCGTGGCAAAGATTTGCGGCGGCAAGCCGAAGCGGGCCAGCAAGGCGCGCGCCGTCACCGGCCCCACACCGGGCAGATGCTGGAGGCGCAGCCAGCCCGCCAGTTCCGTGGCCGTGTCCGCCATCGTTGCAAGTGCATGCATGACAACCTCGTTATGTACTGTGGCATCCCATGCTAGCGCCATGGCGCGCACGCGATACCGACGCGCGCAAGGATGCGTGCAATGACGCCGCAAAACGGCCCGCCGTCCACAGGGCCATGGGCGTCTGTGATAAAATTTCCCTTTGCAGCAAACGAATAGCGCACTGGCAAACGCATCTGCCGCGCCGTTGCGCCACACGCGCCCAACCGTAGCGTACTCAAAAATAAAATAGCCCTGCCATCGTTCGCATGGCCCAGGCATGAATAATCCGGCGCACCGGCGCCCACCTTAACCAGTCGAATCCGTATGTCCATATTAAATATCCTGCGTTACCCCGATCCTCGCCTGCACACGATCGCCAAGCCCGTCACCGAATTTGACGCACGCCTGCAAACCCTGATCGACGACATGGCCGAAACCATGTACGACGCCCCGGGCGTCGGCCTGGCCGCGTCGCAAGTGGACGAGCATATCCAGATGATGGTGATCGACACCACCGAAGAAAAAAACCAGCTGCAAGTATTCATCAACCCGGAAATCACCTGGGCCAGCGAAGAAAAGCAGGTCTACGACGAAGGCTGTCTGTCCGTGCCCGGCGTGTATGACGGCGTCGAGCGTCCGGCCCGCATCAAGGTGCGCGCCCTGGACCGCCACGGCAAGCAGTACGAGCTGGAAGCCGATGGCTTGCTGGCCGTCTGCATCCAGCATGAGATGGATCACTTGCTGGGCAAGGTATTCGTCGAATACCTGTCGCCGCTCAAGCGCAACCGCATCAAGACCAAGATGATCAAGGAAATCCGCGGTCTCGAGCGCGAAGCGAGCCTGCGCGCACAGAACCGTCGTTTCTAAGCCGCTGCTGATAGACTAAGCAACAATAGTCGTAACACCACGCCAGCCTGGCGCCTCCGGCCCGGGCCTGCGCACCTCACGTCAAGGAACCATATGAAAGTGATCTTCGCAGGCACGCCTGAATTTGCCGCCACGGCCCTGAAAGACTTGCACGAAGCGGGATTCGAGATTCCGCTGGTGCTGACCCAGCCCGACCGCCCCGCAGGTCGCGGCATGCAGCTGCACGCCTCGGCCGTGAAGCAGTACGCGCAGCAGCACGGCATCGACGTGCTGCAACCGCTGTCCTTGCGCATGGACAGCAAGGACCCGCAGCGCGCCGCCGAGGCAAAAGCGGCCCACGAGCGCCTGCTGGCCACCGATTACGATGTGATGGTGGTGGCGGCCTACGGCTTGATCTTGCCGCGCAGCACGCTCGACATCAAACCCTGCATCAATATCCACGGTTCCCTGCTGCCGCGCTGGCGCGGCGCCGCGCCGATCCACCGCGCCATCGAGGCCGGCGACGATGAAACGGGCGTCACCATCATGCAGATGGAAGAAGGCCTCGATACGGGCCCCATGCTGGCCATCGAGCGCACGCCCATCGAGGCGGGCGACTCCACTGCCACCCTGCACGACAAATTGGCCAAACTGGGCGGCAAGATGATCGTCGAGACCCTGCGCAAGATGCAACAGCAGCCGCTGGAAGCGGTGCCGCAGCCGGAAGCGGGCGTCACCTATGCGGCAAAGATCGCCAAGGAAGAAGCGGCGCTCGATTTCAGCTTGCCGGCGCTGGAACTGGGCCTGAAAATCCGCGCCTTCAATCCGTTTCCCGGCGCCTGCGGCCAGGTCGATGGCGTCACCATCAAGATCTGGGCCGCCGAGGTACTCGACGCGGACAGCAAGGAAGCGCCGGGCCAGGTGCTGGCGGCCGACGCCCAGCACGGCATCGTCGTGGCCTGCGGCAATGGCTCGCTGCGCCTGACGGAACTGCAAAAACCGGGCGGCAAGCGCTTGCCCGCAGCCGAGTTCATCAAGGGATTCCCCCTCGAAGGCAAGCGTTTTGTTTAATTAAGCCATCGATACCGGCGGCAAGCGCCCATGGACCAGCTGACCGCCCTGCGCGCCTTGCGCCGCGTCGTGGAACTGGGCAGTTTCACGGCCGCCGGCGCCGCGCTCGGCATTTCCCACTCCATCGTGTCGCGCCAGATCCGCCAGCTGGAAAGCCAGCTGGGCGCCCAATTGCTCAACCGCACCACGCGCCGCTTCGCCCTGACGGCCGCCGGCCAGGAATACTATCTGGCCAGCCGCGACATCCTCGACGCCCTCGATGCGGCCGACCGCGCCGTCGCCATGCACCAGGCACAGCCGTCCGGCAGCCTGCGCATCAATGCGCCGATGGCCTTCGGCACCCTGGAACTGGCCGCCTGGCTGCCCGACTTTACGCGCCACTACCCGCACATCCACATCGATCTCGTCTGCAATGACCGCATCGTCGACCTGATCGACGATGGCTTCGACGTGGCGCTGCGCCTGGCGCGCGGCTTGCCCGACTCCACCCTGGTGGCGCGCCAGCTGGGCAGCAGCCGCACCTTGGCCGTCGCCTCGCCGGCCTACCTGGCCCGCCATGGCCATCCGGCCACGCCGCAAGACCTGGCACAGCACGATTGCCTGATGTACAGCTCCGGCGAGAAGCCGGCCGAGTGGTCGTTCACAGATGCGGGCGGGGCCGCGCACAAGGTAGCCGTGCGCGGCAGCCTGCAAGCCAATACCAGCGTGGCCCTGCGCGAGGCTGCCGTGGGCGGCATGGGCATTGCCGGCGCGGCCGACTTCATCGTGCGCGACGCGCTGCGCAGCGGCCAGCTCGTGGAAGTCTTGCCCGGCTACACCTTGCGCCCACGCACCTTGTACGCGCTGTATCCGCACAGCCGCCAGCTGTCGCCAAAGGTCAGGGTCTTCGTCGATTTTGCCGTGCAACACTATCAAAATCACCGCTGGGATTGATCAGGCCGGCTGCAGCGCCTTGCGCACGGCGCGGAACTGCTGCGTCAAGCCGCCGTAGCCCCAGGCCGCCTGGCGCGCGTCGTGCACGTGGATGTAGCTGACGTCATGCAAGGCGCCGAGATGCTCATGCATGGCGGCGAACACGGCGGCGATATACGCGGCCTTTTCCGCCGCCGTATTCGTTTCATCGCTGATCAGGATATCGAGGAAAAAGCTGGCCTTGCCCTGCACCTGCAGGGATGGCCCGCCGACAAACCAGTGCGCCGCGTCAAGATGGCTGATCGCCACCGACGTCAGTTCGGGCGCCTTGTGCAGCAGTTGCGCCGTCAAGGCGCTCAAGGTGGCGGCGATGGCGGCCGACTGACGCGCATCGGGCGTGGTGGACAAACGCAGGTTTAGAATGGGCATGGGATGCTCCGCAAGTGGATGAAGTCCCATTCTAGGCAGACGGGAGGTAAAACGGCAGCCCTCGCCAGGTACAGGATCTGTGCATATTCCACACACAAAAAAGGGCTTGCCGCGGCAAGCCCTCGTTGCATCGAGCCCGCCGGCTTAGCGGCGCTGCACCCTCATCAGGCGTGCGCCCACGGACGACGACAGGCTGACCTCGAAACGGCCGCCGGCCGGCAAGGCGCTGACGTCGACGCTGGCTTTGCCACCCGTCAAGTCACTGGCGACCACCGTCTTGCGGCCATCGGCGGCCACGTGCAGCACGGCGGCGTAGGGTTCCGCATCGGCATTCCAGACCAGCGCCAGCTTGCCGCCGCTTTGTGTCGCATCGAACGTGGCATCGTTGGCGGCGGCCCTGCTGCGGCGCGCAGAGCGCTCCAGCTTGGCTAAAGCCTTGCCATTTTGCAGCACTTGCACGTCGCTGATGTCGCCCGGGTTGGCGAAGCTGACGCGGAAATGGCTCATGGCGTTGCCGCCATGATCAGCCACGGAAACGCCATCAAAAGGCAAGTCGATAGTCTGTCCCGACGCCGTCAGCACGCGCAGGGTATATGCATGGCCGCTGCCGCCGGCAGCGGGGCCGATGCGCGCAGACGAGGCAACGGCGGGACGCAGCCCCACACCGGCCGGCGTGATGCGGCCGGAAATGGTCAGATAGCCATTCTCGGCCACGGACATGCTGGCGGCCAGCACATTGCTGCCCGTCACCTGCGTGCTGCGCCTTTCCAGGAATTGCTGTACCCGCACATAGCTGTAGTCGGAGAACCAGGCACCGCTGCAATAGCTCATCACGTCTTTCATCGGCGTAGCGCCATACACGGCCTTGCTCAACTGGCCAATGCTGCCCGCATAGTCGCTGTTGTACAGCGGTTGCGGGCCCAGTTCGCCATTCGGATACGGGTAGTCGGTGGCCGCACTGGCTGGACCGCCGCAGGCGACGTGCTGCAGCGAGTGGTTATGGCCCAGCTCATGCACAAGCGTGGTCAGCCATTCAGGCCAGCTATTGCCAAAGGGATCGACGGAGGCAATGCTGTTGAACCTGGCATCGAGGCCAATGGCCGCCGTGAAGGCATTGCTGCTGCCCGTCGGGTTGATGTAGGCCAGGCCGGCGGTGCGCGTGGAAGACATTCTCGGCACGAAACCATAATAATAGGCGCCGCGGTCTTCCAGCGCGCGCTGGTTTTCCAGCTTGCCCAGAGTATCGCTCCACCAGCTGTCGGCCGTGCTGCTGCCAGGCATGCTCAGCGCCGCGCGCGTGGTGATGCTGATATTTTCCGCCGCATACGGATACACGCGCGTCAGTGCAGCACGGATCACCTCGGCGTCCGGCAATTGCGCCACACCATCATCGGTGCTCAGCGGTACCAGCACCAGGTGAATTTTCGCTGCGCTGCCCACCACGGGCGCCGCTTCCTGGCTCACTTGCACGCCGTCATTGCCCACTGCCGTCACGCGCACGCGCACGCCGGGCAAGATCCAGCCAGCAGGCAGGACGGCGCTGAAATTGCCGTTGAAACTGTAATCGCTTTTCACCGTCGGCAAGACCGATGGGCCGCTCATGGTGATGCTGCCCAGGTTGCCGCCATTGGCGGCCGTCGCATTCAAGATCACGGCCGGGCTGGTCTGGCCTGTTTGCGTGGCCAGCACGGAGACGCGCACGGCGGCCGGCTTGCCGCGCGTCAGGCGCAAGGCTGCATCGCTGGAATTCAAGTTCAGTACCTGCGCGAAATCAATGCTGCCCAAGGTAAAGGCCGACACCGTGCCCGCATTCACGGCGATGCGCGAAGCGGCCGACAGCATCACGTTGCCCGTTGCCGACGCTGGCGCAGACAGCAGCAGCTGGCTGCTACTGGCGCTGACGATGACGGCTGGCGTACTGCCCACCGTTGCCGAGCTGACCTGGTCGAGATTGCTGCCCTGCAGCGTCACCGACAAGGTCGCGCCGTTGACAGCCGACGTGATCGACGTCACTGCCACGCTCGCCAGGACCGTGTACGTGTCGCTGCTGATCACATCGTTGTACGGACCGCGCACCGTCAGCGCGCCTGTCGCTGCGCCCGCAGGCACCACTACCGTCACGCTGCCGGCCGTCTGGCTTTGCGGCGTTGCCGCCGCGCCACTGCCGAACTGCACCGCCGTCACGGCGCCCATGCCGCCGCCCGCGATCGTCACGCTGGAACCGACGCCGCCCGTCGCCGGCGCGATGCTGCTCACGCTCAGCGGCAAGTACACATTGACGTTATAACTGGTGGTCGCCGTGCCGCTGGCGCTGACGAGGCTCAAGGCGCCCGTCACAGGGGTGCCCGGCATAGCCAGGGTCACGCTGGTGTCGCTGCTGGTACTGGCGGCAACGTTCACGCCGCCTACCTGGAAAGCCGTCACGCGGCTCAGATTCGTGCCCGTCACCACCAGCCTGCCGCCCACGGCGACATTCGCCGCCGAGACGGCCGTTACGGCAGGAACCACGGCAGGATTGCCCGACGTGGTCGCCACCGCCGTGTCACCACCGCCGCCACCGCCGCAAGCGGACAGGCCCAGCACAAGAAACAATGCAACAAGCAGATGGTTTTTCATGGATGGCAACCATGTTGGTGCAGCGCGATGCCGGGGAGGACACGAGAGAAATGTGACATATTGGTGACTTTTGGTGAGAATGTGATTTCGAAGAACCCATATTATCGGTTAATTCGATTCCCAAAGACAACTATTAATGCTTTTGATTCAATTGGTTTTGATAATAATAAAGTATTCGTCTGGAAATATTTATTTAAGAAGTATTCGCCCCCACCTACATGGCCTTGAATCGAAATTATTTTCCTTTGCAGCTATTGCCATACAATTCATAAAAAACAGGCTGCTATGGTGCCAATAATGTGGGAATTTTTCCACAGCCTAGACATCGTGCCTTCCTGGCAATTTTGGCGGAAGAATTAACATTTTGAGTAAGATTTTCAGGAATGTCATTTCAGAATCTGGCACGGCGCAAGCCGATCTGTTGCAAGCAAGCCTGCCGCGAGGCGAACGGCCGCTTTTGCTTAAAACCAAAGCAGCCTGATGCCGTATAATTTTAGACCCGGTGATTCAGGCGATTGCCACCTTCTGCCTGCCCTACCCGGCGGGCACACTCCGTCAGCTGATCCTGCTGGCCCGCAACCGCCTCGTACTGTCTTGTCGCCGCGCCGCCGCCCGTTTGCCTATTGAAAGCATGAAATGAACGATACCGTGATCCCCGCCATGTCCCCGACCGAAGCCACCTTGCGCGCCATCCTGGCGCAGCGGATCATGATCCTCGACGGCGCCATGGGCACGATCATCCAGCAGTACAAGCTCGACGAAGAAGCGTACCGTGGCGGTCCCGCCGGCCGCTTCATCGATTTCGCCGCACCGGCCGACAGCGGCGCACGCGAACTGTTCGTCAAGGGCAACAATGAGCTGCTGACTCTGACGCAGCCGCACATCATCCAGGAAATCCACGAGCGCTACCTGGCGGCGGGCGCCGACCTGATCGAAACGAATACCTTCGGCGCCACGACGATCGCGCAAGACGATTACCACATGGCCCACCTGGCCTATGAAATGAACGTCCAGGCGGCCAAGCTGGCACGCGCCGCCTGCGACAAGTATTCCACCCCGGACAAGCCGCGCTTCGTCGCGGGCGCCCTGGGACCCACGCCAAAGACGGCCTCGATCTCGCCCGACGTCAACGACCCGGCCGCGCGCAACGTCAGTTTCGACCAGCTGGTGGCCGCCTACCTGCAGCAGACGCAGGGCCTGGTGGAGGGCGGCGCCGACGTGCTGCTGGTGGAAACCATCTTCGATACCTTGAACTGCAAGGCGGCCCTGTTCGCCATCGACCTGTTCTACGAACAGAATCCGACCGTCGTGCGCCTGCCCTTGATGATTTCCGGCACCGTCACGGACGCCTCGGGCCGCATCCTGTCGGGCCAGACCGTGCCCGCCTTCTGGAATTCCGTGCGCCACGCGAAACCGCTGACCATCGGCCTGAACTGCGCGCTGGGCGCCGCCCTGATGCGCCCGTACGCGGAAGAACTGGCCAAGATCGCCGACACTTTTGTTTGCATCTACCCGAACGCGGGCTTGCCCAATCCCATGAGCGACACGGGCTTCGACGAGTTGCCAGCCGACACATCCGCCCTGCTGCGCGAATTTGCCGACGCGGGCTTTTTGAACATGGCGGGCGGCTGCTGCGGCACCACGCCAGAGCACATCGCCGCCATCGGCGAGTTGCTGTCGAAAAACACGCCGCGCATCGTGCCGGCCCCGTCGCACGACTTGCGCCTGGCGGGCCTGGAACCGTTCGTCGTCAATGACGAATCGCTGTTCGTCAACGTGGGCGAGCGCACCAACGTCACGGGCTCGAAAGCGTTCGCGCGCATGATTCTCAACGAGCAATACGACGAAGCCTTGTCCGTGGCGCGCCAGCAAGTGGAAAACGGCGCGCAAGTGATCGACATCAATATGGACGAGGCGATGCTCGATTCGCTGGCCGCCATGACGCGTTTCCTGAACCTGATCGCCTCGGAACCCGATATTTCGCGCGTGCCCATCATGGTCGACTCGTCGAAATGGTCGGTCATCGAAGCGGGCCTGAAATGCGTGCAGGGCAAGGCCATCGTCAACTCGATTTCCATGAAGGAAGGCGAAGAGGAATTCCTGCGCCAGGCGAAACTGTGCCGCCGCTACGGCGCCGCCGTCATCGTCATGGCCTTCGATGAAAAAGGGCAAGCCGACACCTTCGAGCGCAAGATCGAGATTTGCGCCCGCGCATACCATTTATTGATCGATGCGCTGGACTTCCCGCCGGAAGACATCATTTTCGACCCGAACATCTTTGCCGTCGCCACCGGCATCGAAGAACACAACAACTACGCCGTCGACTTCATCAACGCCACGCGCTGGATCAAGGAAAACCTGCCGTACGCGAAGATCTCGGGCGGCGTGTCGAACGTGTCCTTCAGTTTCCGCGGCAACGATCCCGCCCGCGAAGCCATCCATACCGTCTTCCTGTACCACGCCATCAAGGCCGGCATGACCATGGGCATCGTCAACGCCGGCATGGTGGGCGTGTACGACAACCTGGACCCGGAATTGCGCGAGCGCGTGGAAGACGTGGTGCTGAACCGCCGCGAAGACTCGACCGAGCGCATGATCGAATTTGCCGGTACCCTGAAGGCGGGCGGCAAGGCCGAAGCGCAAACCCTGGCCTGGCGCGAGGGAACAGTACAGGAACGCCTGTCGCACGCGCTCGTGCACGGCATCACGCAATTCATCGTGGAAGACACGGAAGAAGCGCGCCAGGAACTGCTGCACAATGGCGGGCGCCCCATCCACGTGATCGAGGGGCCGCTGATGGCCGGCATGGACGTGGTCGGCGACCTGTTTGGCCAAGGTAAGATGTTCCTGCCGCAAGTGGTGAAATCGGCGCGCGTGATGAAGCAGGCCGTGGCCCATCTGATTCCATTTATCGAGGAAGAAAAGCTGCTCGAAGAGCAGCGCACGGGCATCGTCGCCAAGCCGAAGGGCAAGATCATCATGGCGACCGTGAAAGGCGACGTGCATGACATCGGCAAGAATATCGTCACGGTAGTCTTGCAATGCAATAACTTCGAAGTGGTCAACATGGGCGTGATGGTGCCGTGCTCGGAAATCCTCGCCCGCGCCAAGGTGGAAAACGCCGACATCATCGGTCTGTCGGGCCTGATCACGCCGTCGCTGGAAGAAATGGCGTATGTTGCCAAGGAAATGCAGCGCGACGAACACTTCCGCATGCTCAAGATTCCCCTGCTGATCGGCGGCGCCACCACCAGCCGCGCCCACACGGCCGTGAAAATCGCGCACAACTACGAAGGCCCCGTCATCTACGTGCCGGACGCTTCGCGTTCCGTGTCCGTGGCGCAATCGCTGCTGACGCCGGAACAGCGCGACAAGTACGTGGAAGACATCGAACTCGACTATGCGCGTATCCGCGAGCAGCACGCCAACAAGAAGGCTCTGCCCATCCTGCCGCTGGCGCAGGCGCGCGCGAACAAGATGGTCGTGCCGTTCGACGGCCCGTGCACGCCCGTGAAGCCGAAGTTCATCGGCCGCCGCGTGTTTAAAAATGTCGACCTGGCCACCCTGGCCAACTATATCGACTGGGGCCCGTTCTTCCAGACCTGGGACCTGGCCGGCCCCTTCCCCGCCATCTTGACGGATGAAGTGGTGGGCGACGCGGCCACCAAGGTGTACGCGGAAGGCCAGGCCTTGCTGAAAAAACTCATCGACGGACGCTGGCTGACGGCCAATGGCGTCGTGTCCTTGCTGCCAGCGAACAGCGTCAATGACGACGATATCGAGGTGTACGCCGACGATACGCGCAGTACGGTGGCGTTCACGTATTACGGCATGCGCCAGCAAGGCGTCAAACCCGTGGTCGACGGCGTGCAGCGTCCGAACCAGTGCCTGGCCGACTTCATTGCGCCGAAGGCGTCGGGCGTGAAGGATTACATCGGCATGTTTGCCGTCACGTCCGGCCTGGGCATCGAAAAGTATGAAAAACGCTTCGAGGATGCGCACGACGATTACTCGTCCATCATGCTCAAATCCCTGGCGGACCGCCTGGCCGAAGCGTTTGCCGAGTACCTGCACGAACGCGTGCGCAAGGATTTGTGGGGCTACGTGCCGGACGAGCACTTGGGCAACGACGACATGATCGCCGAGAAATACGTGGGCATCCGTCCGGCGCCCGGCTACCCTGCCTGCCCCGAGCACACGGTCAAAAAAGAAATGTTCGAGGTCATGCAGGCCGAGGAAATCGGCATGCAGCTGACGGAATCGTATGCCATGTTCCCCGGCGCGGCCGTCTCCGGCTTCTATTTCGCCCATCCGGAGTCGAAATACTTCGTCGTCGGCAAGATCGGCATGGATCAGGTGGAAGACATGGCCAAGCGCCGTGACGCCAATATCGAGGACGTGGAACGCTGGCTGGCGCCCAATCTGTCATAATATAAGCACAAGGCGCGCGGAACTTATCGCGCGCCGAAGCGCACTAACGCAGTATGCCGGTCGGCATGCTGCATGCCCGCTCCGGCCCGTTCCCCAACTGGCAAGGAGGATATATGGCAACCAATTTCAAACTGAAACGCTGGCAGGATCAGGTGATCCTGTTGCTGGGCCTGTGGCTGCTCGTCTCGCCCTGGGCCTTTTCCTATCCCGAAGGCTCGCCGCAGATGCTCAACGCTTTTGTTTCGGGCCTGGTCATCGCCGTGCTGGCCGCCTTCGATCTGTACAAGACCTATTTCTGGGCCGTCGTCGTCAACCTGCTGGTGGGCGTCTGGGTCGCCGCCTCGCCGTGGGTGCTGCGGCTGGCCGATCAGCGCGTCGTCATGTGGAACGAGCTGATCGTCGGTATCGCCGTCGCCGTGCTGGCCCTGTGGGAGCTGCGTACCGACCCCGAGCTGCACAAGCACTGGCCCGGCGCCGCCGCGTAGCGGCGTAAAAAAGCCCTGTCACGGCTAAGCCGTGCAGGGCTTTTTAAAATACGAACAGCACCGCAGATACGCGACGTCTCAGCGCCTGGCAAAACCGTAGCGAGCGGAAGGAAGAGGTGGCCGAGAAGCGGAGCCGTACTTTAGTACGGTGAGCATCGCAAGCCGCCTATGCCGACGCGCAGTAGGTTTGGTCAGGTGCCAACTACAGAGCGTAGCGGACTACGTTATCGCTCCATTCGTAGGCCGCCATTTCCAGTTCCACCAGATCGTCCGGCGACATGGCCAGGTCGCGCAAGGTCGGCACGATCTCGCCTTCCATGTCTTCGATGCGCTCGATGCATTCGGCCAGGCGCAGCAGGTCGCCGTAGAAGCCTTCGCGCGACAGCAGCGCTTCGGCCACTTCGTCGATCACTTCGATCTGGCTGAGGATTTCCGACATCGGCACGCCGAACAGGGTATCCATCAGCGACATGATGCCGACCGTAAAGGCGATATCGGCCGAATGGGCATGGTTCGGGCGCAGTTTATGCGCGAGCAATTCGAGCAAACGGCCGCGCGTGGTGGCCAGCATCAGCAGCGGCGTCATACTATGGCCACGCTTGCTTGGCTCCGCGTACAGCATGATTTGCAGCCAGCGCTGCAGCTGGCGGCGGCCCAGCACGGTCACGGCCTGGCTCAGCGAATCGATACGCTGGCG
Organism: Janthinobacterium sp. BJB304; assembly: GCF_002735765.1. Taxonomy (NCBI): domain Bacteria; kingdom Pseudomonadati; phylum Pseudomonadota; class Betaproteobacteria; order Burkholderiales; family Oxalobacteraceae; genus Janthinobacterium; species Janthinobacterium sp. BJB304. The sequence continues at coordinate 58,848 of NZ_PDZN01000009.1, read as the reverse complement.
CGCACCCACGGCCGGCGTATTGACCAAACGCAACAGGTTCAGGGCCAGCGACACGTCACGCTTGATGGCGCGCTCGATGTCCATGTTGTCGGCATCGGAGGTCACCAGTGTCATCAGTTCCATGACGGCCAGTTGCGATGGCGACAGCTTCTTGCCCGTCATGATGGCGGGCTTGGCAAAGTAATAACCCTGGAAATAATCGAAGCCCAGGTCCAGGCCCGACTTGAATTCTTCGCGCGTCTCGACCTTCTCCGCCACCAGTTTCTTGTTTTCCTGCTTGAAACGGGGCGCCAGCGCTGCCAGCACTTTCGGGTCGACCGTGCTCATGTCCATCTTGACGTATTGCACCAACGGCAACAGTTCCTGCACTTGCGCCGTATCGGAGACGACGTTTTCCAGCGCGAAAGTAAAGCCGTGGCCCACCAGTTCGCTGATGCGCGCGCGCACTTCCGGTGTGACGGGCATCGATTCGACGATTTCCAGCACGACTTTTTCGCGCGGCAGGAAAACGAAGATGTCGCTCATGATCACGTCGGCGTCGACGTTGACGAAACCGAGCGCGTCACCGATGACTTTTTCCATGCCCAGCTGGGAAGCGTGGGCGATCACGGAGGCCGTGGCGGACAGGTCGCTGGTAATGTTGGCGGGGCCGACCGGAGCGTTGCGGAATAGCAACTCATAGCCGAACAGGGCCTGGTTGCGGTCGAGGATAGGTTGTCGACCCAGATAGAACTCGCGCACGCGCAAGGGTTTCGGGGTGATGTCGTTGCTGGAAATATCGATCATTAACTCTTCATCAATCACGTCGAGTGACACCGGCCGCGCGGCGCCCGCATCAAGGTTCACTATTGACAATACTTTAGCTGAATTTCGCCCGCGCTGTGGGTATTTTGGCAGTAATCAAGGCTATTGTCGTCAAAAATCAGGCCACTGGCGTGTCTTGCACCATCCCATCGACAAATAATTTCAATTCGCCGGGCGCAAACGCCGTCCATTGTTCATTCGTCGTCAGCGGCTGAGTCACGATCACGGCCACTCTGTCCTGGGGCGTCGTCACCTGGGAAAAGTCCACGCTCAGGTCTTCATCGGAGAGTTTAGCAGTTGGAAACGGATGTTGTCGCACCAGATAGTGCAAGCTGGTCGAGCAATGGGCAAACAGCGCCTCGCCGCTCGACAGCATCATGTTGAACGTGCCGTGGGCCGCGATGCCGGGCAACAGTGCCGCCAGCGCGGCATGCAGTTGCGGCAAGGCCGGCGGGGCGTCGCCGAAGCGCGCGTGCAATTCCTGCAGCAGGTAGCAGAAAGCCAGTTCGCTGTCCGTGCAGCCGACGGGGCGGTAACTGCCCGTCAGCACGGGGTTGAACTCCTTCAAATCGCCATTGTGGGCAAAGACCCAGTAGCGGCCCCACAGTTCGCGCACGAACGGGTGGCAGTTTTCCAGCGCCACCTGGCCTTGCGTGGCCTTGCGGATATGCGCGATGACATTGCGCGACTTGATGGGGTAGCGCTTGATCAGTTCGGCCACGGGCGAGGCGATGGCCGCCTGGTGGTCGACGAAATGGCGCACGCCGGCGCCCTCGAAAAAGGCGATGCCCCAGCCGTCATGGTGGGTATCGGTATGGCCGCCGCGCATGGCGAAGCCGGTAAAACTAAAGACAATGTCCGTGGGGACATTGCAATTCATTCCGAGAAGTTGGCACATGGTCTGTTTGCAGCGGGATAACATGCCCACCATACCACGCCGCCTTGCGGATTGGTATGGTGGCGATGGCCATCAGACAGCCAGAATCAGTGCAACAGGACGGGCTGGCTCATGAGGGAATCATAGCTGCCCAAAAATTCATCGATCTCCTCCATGCTCGGTTCGCTGGCGATCAATTCCGTGACGTCGCGGCGGAAGTTTTGCGCGAGGACTCCCGCGATGAAAGTCTCGCGTTTGCCGCCCTTGTCGACGATTTCATAGCCGCCGAAGCGCAGGGCTTCCAGGTCGCCATCGACGCCGAATTCCACGACGCTGTATTGTTCGCTGTTATAGATCAGGTTCATTTTGCATCCTTCGCTCAAGCAAGAGAAACTCTTGCGGTTTCAGGACAGAGGTGGGGGCCCCACGCCGCCATTTCAAGCGGCCGGGCCACCCTGCGGGCTACAGAGTTGTAACGAGATGCAAACTGCGACTGCGGTAATACCGTCAGAAAGCCGCGTTCAGGAAACAAGCACGTCCGGTTCCAGCGCCAGCAGGACATCGTAGGGACTGGCCGTCAGCCAGGTGCGCAGCTGTTCGATATGCGAAGCGTCGGCCAGGCTGATGAACAGGCGCGCGGGTGGATGGCGCAGCAGACGATTTAATGTTACACGCAATACGAGATTGCCGCTGCAGCACAGGCAGCCGGGCACAATACGCAACAGTTGCAGTGGAAACGATGGAGAAGGGGAAATTTGTTCGGCCAGGTCGGCCAGGATGGCGTTGCCGTCAGCGAGACCCTCGAGGATCACGGCGGCCGGCTGGCCAGGCTGCAAGGCTTGCGCGATGGCCGCCTCGCGCCCGGCCGCGCAAGCACCGCTGACCAGGGTCAGCGGCGTCGGACGCCGTACGGCTGGCGTCACAGGCCTTTCTTGGCCAGCTTGCCCGGTTCGACGCCCAGCTGTTTCAGCTTGCGGTACAAATGGGTGCGTTCGAGGCCCGTTTTTTCCGCCACGCGGGTCATGCTGCCGCCTTCGCGGCCCAGGTGGTGTTCGAAATACATGCGCTCGAACGCATCGCGCGCCTCGCGCAGCGGCAAGTCAAACGACAGGTTGTAGCCATGGCCTTCGGCCACCGCCGGTACGGCGATGCCTGGGCGCACCATCAGCTGTTGCGGCGCGCTGCCGCCAAAGCTGGGCACGGGATGGCTGCTTTCCTCGGTCACCACGGGTGCCGCGGGACGCGGCGCTACGCTCGGCGCGCGCACGGTTTCCTGTGCCCGCGTCAAGCCTTGCTGGACCGCTTTCAGCAGTTTTTGCAAAGCAATCGGTTTTTCCAGGAAATTCATGGCGCCGATGCGCGTTGCCTCGACCGCCGTATCGATGGTGGCGTGGCCCGACATCATGATCACCGGCATGGTCAGCAAGCCATCGCGCTGCCACTCCTTGAGCAAGGTGACGCCATCGGTGTCGGGCATCCAGATATCCAGCAATACCAGATCCGGCGCACCGGCGGCACGCGCTTCGCGCGCCTGCTGCGCATTTTCGGCCAGCTGGATAGCATGTCCTTCGTCGCCCAGAATTTCCGAGAGCAACTCACGGATACCCATTTCATCATCCACTACGAGTATGTTTGCCATTCGTGTCTTGCCTTCCTCATTTCGCCGGCCGTCGCGCACAAGATGTACACGGCGGACAACTATGATTTTATTAGTGTTTTAAATACTAAACCAGACCCTCACGCCAGGAATTCCTGGGCAGGAGTGTCGGGAGCTAACTTTAACAGCAAAATGACCACCGAAGCGCCATTGCCGTCGACCCGGTTCTCGATATCGATGCGTCCGCCGTGTTCATCGATAATTTTCTTGACCATCGCCAGGCCCAATCCCGTGCCGCGGGCCTTCGAGGTCACATACGGCTCGAAGGCGCGCGCCAGGATTTTTGGCGCAAAACCAGGACCGTTGTCGGTGATGGCCAGCCGCACGGCGATATTCACGCCGCCGTCCGCACTGCGATAATGAATTGCTTCCGTCCTTACGTCAATCCGCGGATGCGGCGAATCCGGCGGCAGGTCGGCCATGGCGTCCTGCGCGTTCTGCAGCAGGTTATGGATCACCTGGCGCAACTGGGTCGGATCGCCCATCACCATCGGCAGATTCGGCGCCAGCAGCGGGTGGATGATGTCGCCATCGTCGCCGCGCAGATACAGGTTCAGGATCTCTTCGATCAGCTCGTTCAGGCGCAGGGGCACGAGCACGGCCGGCGGCGTGCGCGCATAGTCGCGGAAGTCGTCGACCATGCGCTTCATCGCATCGACCTGCTTGACGATGGTGGTGGTGGCGCGGCTGAGCAGATCGGCATCGGGCTGCTCCAGCTTGCCTTCGAGCTTCATCTGCAGGCGCTCGGCCGACAGCTGGATCGGCGTGAGCGGATTCTTGATTTCATGCGCCAGGCGGCGCGCCACCTCGCCCCAGGCGATCGAGCGCTGCGCGGAAATGACATCGGAAATATCATCGAACACGACAATGTAGCCGCTGCCGGACTCCAGCGGCAGGCGCGAGCCGCGCGCCAGCAAGGTGATGTCATGCTCGTCGGCACTGCTGCCCAGACGGCGCGGAATCTCGATCTGGCGCTGCCAATGCAGGCGCTGCTGGTTGCGGCCCGACGCCGATTGCGCGCTTTGCGCCGTGAAGGCGCTGATGATGGCGCCGCCAAATTCTTCCATTCCAGCAATCTGCGCCAGCGGCTGGCCCACCATGCTCATCCCGGAATGCTGGAGGATGCGCTCGACCGATTCATTGCAGGTCACCAGTTTAAAGTCGCCATCGAGCACCATCACGCCGGCCGACATGTTGGCCAGTACCGATTCCAGGTGGGCCTTGGCGTTTTGCAACGCGGCGCGGTTGCTTTCCACGGCCGTGCGCGCATCGAGCAGCTGGCGCGTCATGATGTTGAACGATTGCGTCAAGGTACCCAGTTCATCCTTGGTGGCGACGATGGGGCGCGGCGACAGGTCGCCCTCGGCCACGGCGCGCGTGCCCTCGGCCAGCAGCAGCAGGGGCTGGGCCAGGTTGCCCGCGATCAGGAAAGCACTGCCGATGGCGCCGAAGATAGCCAGCAGCAAGGTCAAGGTGAGGATTTCCATGTACATCTTGCGCAGTCCCACGCGCGCGACGAAACGTTCCTTGTATTCGCTGTAGGCGGCGCGCAGCACCTCGCCATTCGTCGCCAGCTTGGGCGGCACCGATTGCAGCAGTTGCAGGTAGCGGGGCGAGACGGACGGTCCCGGAACGGCCACCAGCACGCGCAGGCGCAGGCTGGCCGCCGTTTCCAGCGACGCCGGCAAGCCCGAGCGGAAACCGCCGCCGCCCGACTCCGTGCCGTCGTCGTGCAATTCCAGCCCCCCTTCGGCGGAGGCATAGCCGGCCGGCAAGGCTGCCTGCACCAGCATGGCCGGCGTCGGCAAGTCGGCCGCGCTGTGCGGCCCGGCGCTGGCCAGCAGCACGCCGTCGCCGCTGACGAGCATGGCATTTTGCATGCCCTCTTCGCGCAGCAGGCTGGTCAGCACGGCCGGGCCAGCCACCGGGTCGGCGCCCATTTCTTCGACGGCCTTGTGGCCCCGGTGGTCGAGTTCGACCAGGGCTGCATCGAGGCCGGCACGGCCCAGCTCAATCCCCGATTCCAGCGCCGCTTCGATCTTGACGTTGAACCAGGATTCGATCGAGTGGGAGACAAATTGCACAGAGACAAGGAAAATCACCAGGCCCGGCAGGATGCCGACGGCGGCGAACAGCATCACCAGGCGCGTCATCAGCTTGGAGCCGAACTTGCCGCTCTTGTAGCGCGCGTACAGGCGCCCCAGGGAAATACCCACCAGCGCCAGCAGGGACACGGCCACGGCCGCGTTCAGGCCCAGCAGCCAGGTGTAGTAACGGTCGAAAAAGCCGGAATTATCGGAAGCGGACGCCAGCAGGAACAGCAGGATACTGACTATGCCGCCGCCCACCACCAGCAGATAGCGCAATGCTTGACTCACTACTCCGCCGTATACAAGAAGGTTTTTTTATTCGAAGCCAGGCGCCAGTCGCTGTTATTGAAGGCATTGACCTGTATCGGCTTGGGCAGGTAATCGCGGTCCATGCCCATGCGCAAGGTGACGTTATACGTCTGCCCCACTTTCAGCTCGCCGCGCCGCGCCACCAGCCAGCGGCTGGGACGGCGGATCAGGAACAGCGCATCGTCGAGCGTGGGAAAGCTTTGCTGCAAGCCGCCGCCCGACACATGGTACTGGCGCGTGAGCACGTTGTACGACAGCTTGCTGGTCTGGCGCGCCACGATGGCTTTTTCATCGAACCAGTACCAGCGGGGCCGGGTCAGTTCGATTTCCGTCGTGAAATACAGCGGCACGCCATGCTGCACGGCATCGTCGAGGTCATGATTGAGCTCGAAGGAATACGTGGCGGCCAGCTTGTAGCCCTCTTCGCTGGCCTCGATGTAGGCACGGGTGATCTCGACCATATCGGCGGCATGCGCGCGTGGCATGGTACATGCCAGCATCAGCAGCAGGGCCAGGAGTCGGAAGAGTCGTGTTGTCACAAGTGTGCCGGTAGTGTCCGTGAGAAAAGGTTCGACGAATCGCTCAAGCCGCATTTTTTTGGAATAGCGCATAGAACAAACCGTCGTGGTCCTGCTCCGCGCTGCCAGTCGGCAACAGCTGGCCAGGCGCTGTCAATCGGGTCGCATTATTGCGCACCGCAAATGCCGCCGCCTGTGCCTCGGACTCTTGCGGCCACAACGAACATGTCACGAACAGCAATTTACCATCGGGGCGCAGCATCTGCCACAGGTTGTCCAGAATTTTGGATGAAAGTGTTGCAAGTTGGAACGCGTCGCCCTTGCGGCGCAACCAGCGGATATCGGGATGGCGACGCACGATGCCCGAGGCCGTGCACGGCACATCGGCCAGGATGCGGTCGTACTGCTGGCCGTCCCACCATGCGCTCGATTGCGCGTCCTGCGCCTTCAAGGTCGCGTCCAGACCCAGGCGTTCGAGGTTTTCCGCGATGCGCGGCAGGCGCTTGGCGTCCGCATCGATGGCCGTCACGTGCACGTCGGCCAGTTCCAGGATATGGCACGTCTTGCCGCCGGGCGCCGCACAGGCATCGAGCACACGCATGCCGTCCTGCAAGTCCAGCAGCGGCGCGGCCAGTTGCGCGCCGGCATCCTGCACGGAAACGACACCCTGCTCGAAGCCGGGAATCAGCGCGACGCCGATCGGCTTGTCCAGTCGCACGGCAAACGGTCCCACCTGGCGCGCGGCGATACCCGCATCAAACAGCACGGCCAGGTAGGCTTCGACCGTGCTCTTGCGGCGATTCACGCGCAAGGTCAATGGCGGCACGGCATTGCCGGCCGTCAAAATGGCTTGCCAGTCGCGCGGGTAAGCCAGGCGCAGCGAATCGATCCACCACTGCGGATAATTCCATTGCGCCAAAGGTTGCTGCAAGGCCGCTTCCAGCAAGGACTTGCGCTCGCGCAAGAAGCGGCGCAAGACGGCATTGACCATGCCCTTGGCGTGCGCCAGGTCAGGGTGCGAGGTGGCCACCGTGACAGCCTGGTCGACCACCGTGAATTCTTCGTACGGCTGCTCGCCCGGCTCGGCCGACATCAAGGACAGCGCGCAGCACAGCAGGGCTGCGAGCATCGGCGGCTCCGGCGCCTTCGACGTCATCAGGCCAACCAGGGTTTCGCTGCGGCCCAGCTGACGCATGGTGCGGTAGGAAATATCCTGGATGGCGCCGCGCGCCTGCGGGCTGGCGTTCGATTGCGCAAACACCTTGGCCAGCGCCTGCGGCAGGGCCGTGCCCGTGCGCACTTGCGCTACGGCATTGGCCGCGCCCAGCAGGCAAAACGCCAGCGAGTCGGCGCGCAAATCGGGTTGGAAGCCTGGCTGCAAGACCGGTTTCAGGTCGGGATGGTAGCTGGGACGCAATTTCGGTGCGGCAGGCGCCTGGCCTGGCGCCGGCTTGGTTTTCAATTTCAGCGTGGGGCGCTTGTTCATAGTTATCCGGTGTGGCTGCGCGCGGCGGGCTGCATGGAGGCAAAGTCGCGGCCGCGCGTCATCAATAAAGGGTCGATTGTAGCGTTTGTGGCGTCCTCTGGCCCAAGCGATTGCAGCGATACATGTAAATTGCGGCAAAAAACTGCATATATACAAGCAGAATGCGCCATGCTGATGTTTTCGCGCACCAACATGAGCATGCTGTCCTGATAATATCGTGAAACGCGCCAGCACGGGGACACTGCCGGCTAGCGTATTGTTCCCGGCAGCAAACCAGTATAATTAACGCAGTCTGGGCGGCGATGTCATGGCCGTCCGTTTTGCTTTTCGATTCATTCTATTCATTCTTAACGCGGTTCCACCGCCATCCTGCTCATGCTCGCCCAACAGAAACAAGAAATCATCGCCCTGTTCCAGGCCGCCCTCGCTCCCGTCCTGGCCGGCACTTCGCTTGAGCCTACCGTGGTGCTCGAGCGACCACGCGATGCATCGCATGGCGACGTCGCCTGCAATATCGCCATGCAACTGGCCAAGCAGCTGAAACAGAACCCGCGCGAACTGGCGCAAACCATCGTGACGGCCGTGCTGGCCAACCCGGCCGGCAAGGGCCTGGTCGAGGCAGTGGAAATTGCCGGTCCCGGCTTCATCAACGTGCGCGTCTCCGCCGCCGCCAAGCAGGCCGTGGTGAACACCATCTTGAGCGAAGCCGACAGCTATGGCCGCAGCACGGCAGGCGCCGGCAAGCAAGTCATCCTCGAATTCGTCTCGGCCAACCCGACCGGCCCGCTGCACGTGGGCCACGGCCGCCAGGCGGCCCTGGGCGACGCCCTGTCCTCGCTGTTCGACGCGCAAGGCTACCAGGTGACGCGCGAGTTCTATTACAACGACGCGGGCGTGCAGATCCAGACCCTGGCCAATTCCGTGCAGGCGCGCGCGCGCGGCTTCAAGCCCGGCGACGCCGAATGGCCCGAGTCCGCCTACAACGGCGACTACATCGCCGATATCGCCAGCGACTTCAAGGCCGGCAAGACGGTTGCGGCCAGCGACGGCTTGCCAGCGACGGCCAACGGCAATGTGGAAGACATCGATTCGATCCGCCCGTTCGCCGTCACCTACCTGCGCAACGAGCAGGACATCGACTTGCAAGCGTTTGGCGTGAAGTTCGACAATTACTACCTGGAATCGTCGCTGTACGCGGACGGCAAGGTCAACAGCGCGGTGGAAACCTTGATCAAGGCGGGCCACACCTACGAGCAGGATGGCGCGCTGTGGCTGCGCACGACCGACTTCGGCGATGACAAGGACAGAGTCATGCGCAAGACGGACGGCACCTACACGTATTTCGTGCCCGACGTCGCGTATCACCTGGTGAAATGGCAGCGCGGCTTCGTGCAGGCCATCAATATCCAGGGCAGCGACCACCACGGCACCATCGCGCGCGTGCGCGCCGGCCTGCAGGCCGTCGACATGGGCATCCCGCAAGGCTACCCCGACTACGTGCTGCACAAGATGGTCACCGTCATGAAGGACGGCGAAGAAGTCAAGATTTCGAAACGCGCCGGCTCCTACGTGACCGTGCGCGACCTGATCGAATGGTCGGGCGGCGGCGACATCGCCAAAGGCCGCGACGCCGTGCGCTTCTTCCTGATCTCGCGCAAGGCCGACACGGAATTCGTCTTCGACGTCGACGTGGCGCTGAAAACCACCGATGAAAACCCCGTCTATTACGTGCAGTACGCGCATGCGCGCATCTGCCGCATCCTGGAAAACTGGGGCGGCGATGAAAGCACGGTTGCCGGCGTGGACTTGTCCCCGCTGACGGCGCCGACCGAAGCGACCCTGCTGGCGACTCTGGCCGCCTACCCGGAAATGCTGGCGCGCGCACAAGCCGAACTGGGACCGCACCAGGTCGCCTTCTACCTGCGCGAGCTGGCCGCCAACCTGCACAGCTTCTACTTCGCCGAAAAAGTGCTGGTCGAGGACGACGCCGTCAAGATGGCCCGCCTGGCCCTCGTCGTCGCCGCGCGCCAGGTGCTGCGCAACGGCCTGGCACTGATCGGCGTGTCCGCGCCAAACAAAATGTAATCGCGAAGGTCAAACCGTCAATGAATCATGCTTCCCGCTTCTCTTCGACCCGGCGCCAGCAGGGCAATACCCTGGTCGGCATCATCATCGGCCTGGTCATCGGCCTGGGCATCGCCGTGGTGGTCGCCCTGGTGATCACCAAGGGCGCCTCGCCCTTCACCGACAAATCGGGCAAGGCCGGCAAGTCGGCCGAACCGACGGCCGGCCAGATCGCCGACCCGAACAAGCCGATGTACGGCAACAAGGAAGCGGCCAAGGAAGCGGCGCGCGACTTCTCCAAGGAGCCGCGCGAGATCGTCACGCCGACGCAGCCCGCCGCGCCGGCGCCGGCGCCCACCACCGCGCAGCAGCCGAAGGCACCGGCGCCGGACGCGCTGCAGGAATTGATCGGTACACTGAAGGACAAGCCGGCGCCGAAAACGCCGGCGGCTGCACCCGCACCGCAAACCAAGGCCGACGCGAAAGAGGCCAAGACCGATGCAGCCAGCGACAAATGGATTTATTATCTGCAGGCCGGCGCCTTCCATGACATGTCGGACGCCGAAAGCACGCGCGGCAAACTGGCGCTGCTCGGTTTCGAAGCGGCCATCAGCGACCGCAGCACCGACGCCGGCGTGCTGCACCGCGTGCGCATCGGGCCGTTCAACCAGCTCGAAGCGATGAACCGCGCGCGCACCAAACTGTCTGAAAACGGCATCGATGTCGCCGTCGTCCGCAACCAAAAATAAGGAACCAGCATGCGTTTTCTGAAGAAAATCCTGTTCGCCGCCGCCCTCTGCACCATCGCCCTGGGCGCGTCCGCCTCGCCTGCCGAGCCGAAGAACGGCGTCGAATACGAAACCCTGCCCGCGCAGCAGGCGACGGAATCGGGCAAGAAAATCGAAGTGACGGAATTCTTCGCCTATTACTGCCCGCATTGCAACGTGCTCGAGCCGCAACTGGCGGCGTGGGTCAAGAAACAGGGCGACAACATCGTCTTCAAGCGCGTGCACGTGTCGCGCGACGAGAGCGTGGCGCCGCAGCAGCGCCTGTTCTTCACCCTGCAAGCCATGGGCCTGGTCGACAAGCTGCACACCGGCGTCTTCCACGCCATGCACGTGGAACGCAACCGCCTGAACACCGACGACGCCGTCTTCGACTTCGTCGCCAAGCAGGGCGTGGATCGCCAGAAATTCATCGACACCTACCGTTCGATGGGCGTCTCGGCCCGCGTGCGCCGCGCGGACGCCATGATGCAGGGCTATAACGTGACGTTCTGGCCCATGATCGCCATCGACGGCCGCTACATCACCTCGCCTTCGCAAGCCGATCAGGGCAGCAAGTCGGCCAAGAACGAAGAGCAGCTGAACGCCCAGGCGCTCACCGTGATGGACGTGCTGGTCGCGAAAGCCAAAGCGGAAAAGAAATAAGCATGGCCACTTCCCTGGCGCGCCCGGGCATCGCCTGATGCATCGCGTTTTCATCACGGGCGCGTCGAGCGGACTGGGTGCAGCCCTGGCGCTGCAGTACGCGCGCCAGGGTGCCCATTTGGGCTTGCTGGCCCGCCGCGGCGACACGCTGCAGCAACTGATCGCTTCCCTGCCCCGCCCTGAACGCCACCGCGCCTACGCCGTCGACGTGTGCGACCACGACGCCCTGAAAGGCGCAGCACAGGACTTCATCGCCCATGCCGGCGGCATCGACGTCGTCATCGCCAGCGCCGGCGTGTCCTACGGTACTCTGAGCGAACACGCGGAAGACCTCGACGCCTTCGCGCGCCTCATCGCCATCAACGTCACGGCCACCGTCGCCACCTTCGCGCCCTTCATCGCCGCCATGAAAAAACAGGGCAGCGGACGCCTGGTAGGCATCGGCAGCGTGGCCGGCATCCGCGGCCTGCCCGGCGCCGAAGCCTACAGCGCCTCGAAGGCGGCCGTCATCAGCTACTGCGAATCGCTGCGGCTGGAATTGAAACCGGCGGGCATCAAGGTCGTCACCATCACGCCCGGCTACATCGACACGCCGATGACGCGCCACAACGCCTACCGCATGCCCTTCCTCATGCCGGCCGAAAAATTCGCCGTGCGCGCCGCGCGCGCCATCGCCGACGGCGACAGCTACCGCGTGATCCCGTGGCAGATGGGCGTCGTCGCCAAGCTGCTGCGCGCGCTGCCCAATGCCGTCTACGACCGGGCCTTCGCGAATGCGCCGCACAAGGCGCGCAACTGAACTGACCAACATGACGAAGCACTCAGACTTGAACAGCGCGGCCATCGCCGCCCATTGCGCCACCGGCGCCTCGCACGTTGCCATCGAAGTGGTCGATGAAACGGGATCGACCAACGCCGACCTGCTGGCGCGCTGCGCCAGCCTGGCCGGCCCGACCCTGCGCATCGCCGGCCAGCAGACGGCCGGACGCGGGCGCGCCGGACGGCCGTGGGTGTCGCAGGCGGACGCCAGCCTGATGTTCTCGCTGGCCTGGCGCTTCAAGGGGCCGCTGCACCAGTTGGTCGGCCTGCCGCTGGCCGTCGGCGTGGCGCTGGCCGAAAGCATGACGGCGCTGGGCGTGCCGGTGCAACTGAAGTGGCCGAACGATCTGCTCAAGGATGGCCACAAACTGGCCGGCATCCTCGTCGAGACGCAGCAGGCACAGGGCAACGATAGCGGCGGCGTGTGGGCCGTCATCGGCTGCGGCATCAATCTCTTGATGCCCGATGCGCTGGAACGGCAGATCGGGCGCAGCGTCTCGGCCGTGCCCTGGCTGGCGCAGATGGAGCGCAACACCCTGGTGGCGGCGCTGCTCAGCCGCCTGGCCGGCGTGCTGGCCGAATTCGACGACACCGGCTTTGCGCCGTTTGCGGAACGCTGGAACCTGCTGCACGCGTGGCAGGGCCAGCACGTGAAAATCCTCGACAACGGCCAGCTGCTGCAGCAAGGCGTGGCGGCCGGCGTCGATCAGCTGGGCCGTTTGCTGCTGCGCACCGACGGCGGCCTGCAGGAAGTCATGTCGGGCGACGTGTCCTTGCGCCTGGCCGGGGAGTGAGCGCATGCTGCTGCTGATCGACGCCGGCAATACGCGCATCAAATGGGCGCTCGTGGCCGCCGACAGCGCCCCCGGCGGCTGGCTGGCCAGCGGCGCCGTCGCGCATGCGCAGATCGACACCCTGGCCGCGCACTGGGCGACTCTTGCCATCAGCGAAGCGCTGCTGTCGAACGTGGCCGGCGCCGTCATCGGCACGCGCCTGCGCGCCATGCTGCCGGTCGTGCCGCGTGACTTTGTCTCGCTGCCGCAGCTGGCCGGACTGACGAACGGCTACCGCGCACCGTCGCAACTGGGCTGCGACCGCTTTGCCGCCGCCATCGGCGCGCAGGCGCTGGCGCCTGGCCAGGCCGTCATCGTCGCCAATTGCGGCACCGCCACCACCATCGACGCCATCACGGCCGACGGCGTTTTCCTCGGCGGGATGATCTTGCCGGGACTTGGACTGATGGCCAGTTCGCTGGCGCGCAATACGGCGCAGCTGCCACACATCGGCAGCGATGCCATGCTGCCCGCCGGCTTTGCCGACAACACGGACGACGCCATCCTCTCCGGCTGCCTGGCGGCGCAGGCGGGCGCCATCGAACGGGCCGTGCGCATGCACGGCGCCAGCGCCTGCCTGTTGTCGGGCGGCGCCGCACTGCGCATCGCACCGGCCCTGGCGCTGGCGGTGCCGCTGCACCTGGTCGACAATATCGTTATGATCGGCCTGCAGGCGGCCGCGCGCGCCGGGGCCGCAGGAACACAAGGAAACCACGTATGCTGAAATTCGTCTTCTGGCTGCTGGCCGGCGTCAACCTGCTGGTGCTGGCCATCGGCCAGGGTTATCTGGGCAGTTTTCGCAGCGAGACGCGCGAGCCGGCGCGCCTGAAAAACCAGCTGCAGGCGGGCAAGCTCACCTTGCTGACGCAGGAGCAGGCGACCGCACCGGCCGTGGCCACAGCGCCTGCGCCGGTCGCCGCAGAAACGCCGGCGCCGCCGCCATCGTATGCGTGCACGGAGGTGGGCAATTTCCCGCTGGCCGATGGCCGCCGCTTCGAAGCGCAAGTGGCCGCGCTGAGCCTGGGCGACCGCCAGTCGCGCCGCAACGTCGCCGGCCAGGACATTTCCAGCTACATGGTGTACATCCCGCCGCAGGGCAGCAAGGAAGGCGCCGACCGCAAGGCCGGCGAATTGAAGCAGCTGGGCGTGACGAATTACTTCATCATGAACGAAAACAGCCCACTGCGCTGGGGCATTTCACTGGGCGTATTCAAGTCGGAAACGAGCGCGCAAAGCCAGCTGGCATCGCTCAACAAACAGGGCGTGCACAGCGCCCGCGTCGCGCCGCGCTACAGCGCCAGCAAGCAATTCGCCTACCAGTTCCGCGACCTCGACGCCGCCACGCGCGCGCGGCTGGCCGAGATCACGAAGCAGTTCGAAGAGCAGGAACTGCGCTCCTGTAAATGACAGCTGACAATCGTGTCGGATTAGGGCGCTTGGCGCCTGATCCGACCTACGCTCATCGCTCGCTTACCTCTCAATGACGATGGGCTTGATACCCGTCGATTCCGGCAAATTCGCCGCCGCCCGTGCCGCCTCGGCGCGGCTGGAGAACGGGCCGCCGTACAGGCGGAACAGGTTGCCGGCCTGCACCACGCCCAGGGTACCCAGGGCTGCCGCGTACGGCGCCAGGCGCGAACGTCCCGTTTCCGCATTGTCGGCGCGCGAGTAGGCGCCCAGCTGCAAATAGAAGCCGCTGGCCAGCGCCGCCGGAGCAGGCATGGCCACCGTCGCATCGACGGGCAGCATCTGCGACGACACTTCCGGCTGCACCACGGCGCCCGTTTCCACGGGCGTGTCGATGGAAATGGCCACCACCGATGGCACCGGCTTGGGCGCCGCGCGGGCAGCGAGGATGGCATCGATATCGGCCGGCAGCAGGCGTTCGACGACCACCTGGTGGCTGCCCTTGCCGAGAAAGCCCAGTTTCAGCGCCGCCGTGTAGGACACGTCGATCACGCGCGTGGCGTGGAACGGGCCGCGGTCGTTGATGCGCACGATCACCTGCTCGCCGCTGTCGATGCTCGTCACGCGCGCATACGATGGAATCGGCAAGGTCGGATGGGCCGCCGTCATCTTGTACATATCGTAGATTTCGCCCGACGAAGTGCGCTGGCCATGGAATTTCTTGCCATACCAGGTGCCCGTGCCCTTTTGCTTGAATGGCTCGTTGTCGGTGATCGGCGTGTACGTCTTGCCGAAGACGACATACGGGCGGTTCGAGCGCGTCGAATACGGCTCGTTGCGCACTTCCGCATCGGGCACGTCGCGCAGGTTGGCGGGCGGATTGTCGCCCGGACCGTCATCCTTGTAGTAGCCGCCGCGCCCGGAGCCGGCCGCCGGCAAGACCGGCAAGGTGGGATCCTGGCGCACGGGCACCTTGACCTTGCCGCCCGACGGCAGCGGCACGTTGTTCGATGCGGGCTTTTGCGGCGCGGTGCCGCAGGCGGCCAGGGTCAGCAAGGCGGCGAGGCTCAGCCCGCGCATGGCGAAGGTATCGATAGGTGCCCGCATCAGGTCTGCACCAGCTTGCGGTGGCGCTGAATGCTCATCAGGATGCCGGTGGCCACGCCCAGGGTCAGCAGCGCGGTGCCGCCATAGCTGAGGAATGGAAGGGGAACGCCGACCACCGGCACGATGCCGCTGACCATGCCCATGTTGACAAACGCATACGTAAAGAAAATCATTGTTATCGCTCCTGCCAGCAGGCGAGTGAAAAAACTGGGGGCGTTGGCGGCGATCATCATCCCCCGTCCCACCAGCAGTAAATACATCAGCATCAGAATCAGATTACCGACCAGGCCGAACTCCTCCGAATACACGGCGAAGATGAAGTCGGTGGTGCGCTCCGGAACGAATTCCAGGTGAGCCTGCGTGCCGTGCGTCCAGCCCTTGCCCGTCATGCCGCCGGAACCGATGGCGATGATGGACTGGATGATATGGAAGCCCTTGCCCAGCGGGTCCTTGGTCGGGTCGATCAGCATCATCACGCGGTCGCGCTGGTAATCATGCAGGTGCGACCAGGCGATCGGCAGGCAGGAAACAAAGGTGATCAGCAAGCCGGCCAGCACCTTCCACGACAGGCCGGCCAGGAAGATGACGGTAAAGCCGGCCGCCACCACCAGCAGCGCCGTGCCCAGGTCGGGCTGGCGCGCGATCAGGTAGACGGGCACCAGCAGCAGCACGGCCGCCATCAGGAACGATTTCCAGCGCAGGGCGCCCGCATTATGCTGGAAGAACCAGGCCAGCATCAGCGGCGTGGCGATCTTCAGGAATTCGGACGGCTGGATGTCGATCACGCCGATATGCAGCCAGCGCCGCGCACCGAGCTTGATGGTGCCGAACAGCGCCACGGCCACCAGCAAGATCACCGATACCGTGTACGCCGGCACGGCGATGCGCATCATCATCTGCGGCGTGACGTTGGCCGCCACCCACATGACGAAAAAGCACAGCATGATGTTGCGCAGATGGTCCTCGATCTTGCCGGGGATGCCGATGCTGGCCGAATACAGGGTCAGCAGGCTGGTGCACAGCAGCATCAGGATGATGATCATCAGCGGCGGATCGAACACCGCCAGGTAGGGTTTGGCGCGCCGCCACAGCGAACGCCTCTCGTTAATGGGCATGTGCTTCCTTAGTGCCTTGGGGTCGGGCGCGCCGCCATGGCGAGCGCCTCTCGTAATAAGTAAGGTTTCATTGCTGTCTGGCAGGCGCCGCCGGGGCGGCCTGCTCGTCCGTGATTTCTTCCAGGGTGCGCACTTCGTCGACATCTTCCTTGGGCACCTTGGTGGTGTCTTTTTCCTTGTCGCTCGGGCGCTTGCCCAGCAGGTAGTAGTCGAGCGCCTTGCGCGCGATCGGCGCGGCCACGCCGGCGCCGAAGCCCGCGTTTTCCACCACGATGGCGATCGCGATGCGCGGCTTGTCGGCCGGCGCGAAGGCCGTAAACAGGGCGTTGTCGCGCAGGCGCTCGGCCAGCAGCTTGGCATTGTACTTCTCGTTTTTCTTGATGCCGACCACCTGCGCCGTGCCCGTCTTGCCGCCCACCGTGTACTGCACGCCGGTGAAGATGCGCGCGGCCGTACCGCCCTGCTCGCTGGTCACGCCCACCATGGCGCGCTTGATGATGTCGATGTTTTCCTGCTTGAGCGCGATGCGGTAGCTTTCCTTCGGTACCGTCAGGGTGCGCGCACGCGTGGCCGCGTCTTCGATGATCTTCACCAGATGCGGCTTCATCACCACGCCGTTATTGGCCAGGTTGGCCGTCGCGTGGGCGATCTGCAGCGGCGTGTAGGAGTTGTAGCCGGAGCCGTTACTCACCGAAATCGTGTCGCCGCCCACCCATTTTTTCTGCTGCGGCGTCTTGAAGCGGTTGCGCTTCCACTCCGTCGACGGCAGCACGCCCGTCTTTTCATTATTCAGGTCGATGCCCGTCAGCTGGCCGAAACCGAACGGCTTCATGAAGTCGTGGATGGCGTCGATGCCCATGTCACGGCCCAGCTGATAGTAATAGGTGTTGCACGAGACGACGATGGACTTGTGCATGTCCACCGTGCCATGGCCGCCCACCTTGTCGTCGCGGAAGGTGTGGCCGCCGAGGATGAAGAAGCCGGGATCGGAAATCGACTGGCTCGGCGTACGCTTGCCCAGTTCCAGCGCGGCCAGCGCCATGAAGGGCTTGAAGGTCGAACCGGGCGCGTAGGTACCGGACAGGGGACGGTTGACCATCGGCCGGTCCAGCGAGGTATTGAGTTCGTTCCAGCTTTGCTGGTCGATGCCGTCGACGAACAGGTTGGGGTCATAGCCTGGCTTGGAGACGTAGGCGAGGATGTCGCCCGTAGCCGGGTCGATGGCCACGGCCGCGCCGCGCCATTCGCCGAACGCTTCCTCTACCACCTTCTGCAGTTCGATGTCGATCGACAGGATCAGGTTGTTGCCGGGGGTGGCCGCCGTGCGCGACAGGGTGCGCATGGCGCGCCCGCCGGCCGACACTTCCACTTCTTCGTAGCCGGTGGTGCCATGCAGCTGCTTTTCGTAGCTTTTTTCCAGGCCTTCCTTGCCGATATGGTCGGTGCCGTTGTAGTTGGCCGCGTCCTCGCCCTCTTCCAGCGCCTTGGCTTCATTGCGGTTGATGCGGCCGATGAAGCCCACCACGTGCGAGGCCACCTCGCCCATCGGATACTGGCGGAACAGGCGCGCCTGCACTTCCACGCCGGGGAAGCGGAAACGCTGCGCCGTGAAGCGCGCCACTTCCTCGTCCGTCAGGCGCGTGCGCAGCGGCACGCTGACGAAGTTCTTCGATTCTTCCAGCAGCTTCTTGAAGCGGCGGCGGTCCTTGACGTCGATCTGCACCAGGGTCGACAGCTCGTCGATCACGGAATCGAGGCTGGCGCTCAATTTCGACGGCGTGATTTCCAGCGTGTAGGCCGAGTAATTGCGCGCCAGGACCACGCCGTTGCGGTCGAGGATCAGGCCGCGCGTGGGCACGATGGGCACCACGGCGATGCGGTTGTCCTCAGCCTTGGTCGCGTAGTCCTCGTGCTTGATCACCTGCAGCCAGATGAAGCGCGCCAGCAGCAGCGAAAAGCAGACGAAGACGAGCGCGCCCAGGATGGTCAGGCGCATGCGGAAAAAATGCAGTTCGCGCTCGGTATTTTTCAGTTCGGTCATGGCAGGCGCCCGTCAGATCGGCCGGTTATGGTCGCGGTCCACGGCGCGGCGCTGCGGCGCCAGCAGGATCCACGTCACGAAAGGCCAGAGGGCGACGGCGACGAAGCTCTCGATGAAATTGAGCCAGCCGGGGAAACGGCCCGAGACGATCAGCCGCGTCAGCAATTGCAGCGCCTGCGTCAGCAGCAGCAGCGGCAGCACGTGCAGTGCCTGCGTCAGGATGGGGAACCACAGCACGCGCCGGTGCATCATGATGGCGAAATACGACAGCAAGGTATACGCCAAGGCATTCTCGCCCAGCAGGGTCGAATCGTGCACGTCCATCATCAGGCCCATGAAGAACGCAACGCCGATGCCGACCTTGCGCGGCTGGTGGATGCCCCAGAAGACCAGCACCAGCGCGACGAAATCGGGCACGCCGACAAACTGGCCCCATGGCAGCAGATTCAGCAAAAAAGCGCACAGCAGGGAAAAACCGATGAACAGGGGGCTGACCGGCAGCAGGATGTAATGCGGGCGGTTCATCGTGTCGCTTCCTTCGGTGGCACGGCGGCAGGTGCTGGCGTTGTTACAGGCGTTGCGGCAGGTCCTGCCGGCGCCGCCGGTTTCGGCGCGGCGCTGGCGGGCGGCTTCGCGGCGGGGGCTGTCGCGGCGGCGGCAGGCTCCTTGGCCGGGTCCTTGATCGGCGCCATCTTGCCGGCGATCTTGCGGCCCGTCTTGACATCTTCGGCGGGCGGGCGCGGCGGAATATCGGGCGACGTCATCAGGATGAGCAGCTGGGTGTTGCGTTCGATACCGGCCAGCGGCTGGCACACGACGCGGCCGAACGGGCCATGCGCATTGCGCTCGACCAGGGTCACGCGCGCCACGGCCAGGCCAGCCGGGTACAGGCCGTCGAGGCCCGAGGTAATGACGATGTCGCCGATCTGGATGTCGGCGCTGGGGGCCGTGAAGCGCAGCTCCATGGTGCCCGACTTGCCGCGGCCGATGGCCACGCTGCGCACACCGTTGCGCAGCAGCTGCACGGGAATGGCCTGCTCTTCATCGGTCAAGAGCGTTACTTCGGAGGTGAACGGGAACACGCGCGTGACCTGCCCCACCACACCCAGGTTGTCGATCACGGGGCGGCCCAGTTCCACGCCATGCTGGATGCCGCGATCGAGCACGATCTTGCGCGTGGCCGAATCGCGCGTGTCGTACAGCACTTCGGCCATCATGGTCTTGACGGGCACGCGCTCGCGCGCTTCCATCAGCTTGCGCAGGTGGTTGTTTTCAACGATATTAAGCTGCGCCTGCTGCAGGATCTGCGCCGAGGCGATCTGTTCGTGCTTCAGGTCGCGCACCTGTTTTTCCAGGGCGGACAGCGAAGAAAAGTAGTTGCCGACGCCAAGCGCCACGTCGCGCGGCACCAGGGCCGCCATCTGCACCGGATACAGCACGGTGCCGACCGCCTGACGCACGGCCGTCAGCGCGTGCATGCGCGAATCGACCAGCAGCAGGGCGATAGAAATGCCGGCGAACACCATCATCTTGACGCGGGCGGAGGCGCCTTGTTTGAAAAGTGGCGGAGGACTGTATTCCATGACTTCCAATAATCAGGCCAGGCGCAGTGCGCCAACGTGCAGGCCCCGGTCAGACGCCGGCGCCAAAACCAAAAAAAGGCCGGAATGGTTTCCGGCCCTTCTGTCAGATTATTCGTAGGAGAAGATCGAGCCGAGCTTGTCCATACGTTCCAGTGCCATCCCGGAACCGCGCACCACGCAGGTGAGCGGGTCCTCGGCCACCAGCACCGGCAGGCCGGTTTCCTCCATCAGCAGGCGGTCCAGGTCGCGCAGCAGCGCGCCGCCGCCCGTCAGCATCATGCCTTTTTCGGCGATGTCGGCGCCCAGTTCCGGCGGCGTCTGTTCCAGCGCGTTTTTCACGGCCGAGACGATGTTGTTCAGCGGGTCGGTCAGCGCTTCGAGGATCTCGTTGCTGGAAATGGTGAACGAACGCGGGATGCCTTCGGACAGGTTGCGGCCCTTGACTTCCATTTCCTTCACTTCCGAACCAGGGAAGGCCGAACCGATGGCCTTCTTGATGGCTTCGGCCGTCTGTTCGCCGATCAGCATGCCGTAGTTGCGGCGGATGTAGTTGACGATGGCTTCATCGAACTTGTCGCCGCCCACGCGCACGGAACCCTTGTAGACCATGCCGCCCAGCGAGATGATGCCCACTTCCGTCGTGCCGCCGCCGATGTCGACCACCATCGAGCCGGTCGCCTCCGACACGGGCAAGCCCGCGCCGATGGCCGCTGCCATCGGTTCCTCGATCAGGTACACCTGCGAGGCGCCGGCGCCCAGGGCCGATTCGCGGATCGCGCGGCGTTCGACCTGGGTCGAACCGCACGGCACGCAAATGATGATGCGCGGCGATGGACGGAAGAATTTCGAGTCATGCACCATGCGGATGAATTGCTTGAGCATCTGCTCGGTCACGGTGAAGTCGGCGATCACGCCATCTTTCATCGGACGAATCGCTTCGATATTGCCCGGCACTTTGCCCAGCATCTGCTTGGCTTCCTTGCCGACTGCCTGAATGGTCTTCTTGCCATTCGGACCGCCTTCCTGGCGGATGGCGACGACGGATGGCTCGTCCAGGACGATACCGAGGCCGCGTACATAAATAAGGGTGTTGGCCGTGCCCAAGTCAATGGCCAGATCGGTGGAGATATACCTGCGTAAAAAACCAAACATGAGTGTCCTGTAGCGCATCGAGCTGCGCAAAAGCTGTTTATGGGGAGTTTCAAAGCGGGCGCTTTCAGGCACCCTGAAAATCCGTGGAGGCGATTTTTTCGGGTTTCGCTTGGCGCTTGCGCAATCTTTTCTATGCTGCGGCAGCGGTCCATCAGCGCCGGCAACGCATTAACCCGCCATTCTACCTTATAATTTGAATGCGATTTGCTCAAAAACCATGGAAAAGTGCGACTCTTGCAGCCGCGAGTTACGCGGCATTCCTCGATTTTTGTGAGCAAAATAGCAGTAAATACCCGCGTTTTATCAAAACGCCAACTTAATACTAATGCGCGGCACTCCGCGCCATTCGCCATGTCCCTGACACTCTCCGACGTAAAACGCATCGCCCACCTGGCCCAACTTGAAATGGCCGACGACCAGGCCGTCACGTCTTTGGCCCAATTGAACAAGATTTTCGCACTGGCAGAACAAATGCAAGCCGTCAATACCGATGGCGTGGCGCCCCTGAGCCACCCGCTGGCCGCCCACATGGACAATATCGCCCTGCGCCTGCGCGAGGACGTCGCCACGGAACAGAATCGCCGCGACGCCTACCAGGCCGTGGCGCCGAAGGTACAGGATGGACTCTATCTCGTTCCCAAGGTTATCGAATAAACACGCCGTTGCGCCGTTCCCGCCTTCTTGCCGAATATCACAATAGAAACGCCATGCATACAAAATCCATCAAACAGCTGTCCACGCTTTTGCAGAACAAGGAAATTTCCGCCGTTGCACTGGCGACGCATTTCCTCGACCGCATCGAAGCGGACAACTCGAACGCCTTCCTGCACGTCGACCGTGCCCTGACCCTGGCGCAAGCAGCCGACGCCGACGCGCGTATCGCCGCCGGCACGGCCACGCCATTGACGGGCGTGCCGATCGCGCACAAGGACTTGTTCGTCACGAAAGGCTGGCGTACGACGGCCGGCTCGAAAATGCTGGCCAACTACGCCAGCCCGTTTGACGCCACCGTGGTGGAAAAATTCCAGGCGGCCGGCATGGTCACTTTGGGCAAGGTCAACTGCGATGAATTCGCCATGGGTTCCGGCAACGAGAACTCGGCCTTCGGCGCCGTGCAGAACCCGTGGGATAAAACAGCCGTGCCGGGCGGCTCGTCCGGCGGCTCGGCCGCCGCCGTCGCCGCCGGCCTCACGCCAGCGGCTACCGGCACCGACACGGGCGGCTCGATCCGCCAGCCGGCCGCCTTCTGCGGCATCACCGGCATCAAGCCGACCTATGGCCGCGTCTCGCGCTTCGGCATGATCGCCTTTGCCTCGTCGCTGGACCAGGGCGGCCCGATGGCCCGCTCGGCCGAAGACTGCGCCCTGCTGCTCACCGCCATGGCCGGCTTCGACGAACGCGACTCGACCAGCCTGTCGCCGGAACAGGGCGGCGTGGCGGAAGATTTTTCACGTGAACTGGGCCAGCCGTTGACGGGCTTGCGCATCGGCGTGCCGCGCGAGTACTTCGGCGAGGGCCTGG
The DNA here is from genome assembly GCF_002735765.1 of Janthinobacterium sp. BJB304. Classification (NCBI taxonomy): domain Bacteria; kingdom Pseudomonadati; phylum Pseudomonadota; class Betaproteobacteria; order Burkholderiales; family Oxalobacteraceae; genus Janthinobacterium; species Janthinobacterium sp. BJB304. The sequence goes on along the minus strand of NZ_PDZN01000009.1, from coordinate 36,035 downwards.
CCAAGGACGTGGAAGCGGCCGTGCGCGGCGCGCTGGCGCAGTATGTAAAGCTGGGCGCCACCCTGGTCGACATCTCGCTGCCCAACACGGCCTTGTCGATTCCCGCCTACTACATGATCGCGCCGGCCGAAGCGTCGTCGAACCTGTCGCGCTACGACGGCGTGCGCTACGGCCACCGCGCGGCCGAGTACAAGGACTTGCAGGACATGTACAAGAAGTCGCGCGCCCAGGGCTTCGGTCCGGAAGTGCAGCGCCGCATCATGGTCGGCACCTACGTGCTGTGCCATGGCTACTACGACGCCTACTATCTGAAGGCGCAAAAGATCCGCCGCCTGATCGCGCAGGATTTCGACGCCGTGCTGAATGGCCCGGACGCCGTCTGCGACGTCATCATGGGCCCCGTCGCGCCGACCGTCGCCTGGGACCTGGGCGACAAGACGGACGACCCGGTGGCGAACTACCTGGCCGACATCTACACCCTGTCGACCAGCCTGGCCGGCCTGCCCGGCATGTCAATCCCTTGCGGTTTCGGTGCAGGCGAGAAGAATGGCAAGCGCCCCGTCGGCCTGCAAATCATCGGCAATTATTTTGGCGAAGCCAAACTGCTGAACGTGGCCCACCAGTTCCAGCAAGTGACGGACTGGCATACGCGTGCTCCAGGCAACGCAACGGCCGGCATCTAAGAAAAAAATCGCGCCGCCCAGGCGGCGCCACCAAAAAATAAGCGAGAACACTATGCAATGGGAAGTCGTCATCGGTCTTGAGAACCACGTGCAGCTCACGACCGAATCCAAAATTTTCAGCGGTTCGCCGATCAAGTACGGCGCCGAAGCCAACACGCAGGCGAGCCCCGTCGATCTGGCGCTGCCCGGCGTGCTGCCGGTGATGAACAAGCAAGCCGTCGACCGCGCCATCCGCTTCGGCCTGGCCGTGGGCGCCACCGTGGCGCCGCACTCGGTCTTCGCGCGCAAGAACTATTTTTATCCCGATTCGCCCAAGGGTTATCAGATCAGCCAGTTCGAGGACCCCGTCGTCATCGGCGGCGCCCTGACCTTCGGCTATGAAAAGGATGGCGAATTCGTCACCAAGACGGTCAACCTGACACGCGCCCACCTGGAGGAAGACGCCGGCAAATCCCTGCACGAAGACTATGCGGGCATGAGCGGCATCGACTTGAACCGCGCCGGCACGCCGCTGCTGGAAATCGTCTCGGAGCCGGAAATCCGCAGCGCCGCCGAAGCCGTGGCTTACGCCAAAGCGCTGCACTCGCTGGTCATGTGGCTGGGCGTTTGCGACGGCAACATGCAGGAAGGCTCGTTCCGCTGCGACGTCAACGTTTCCGTGCGCCCCGTCGGCCAGAAGGAATTCGGCACGCGCTGCGAGATCAAGAACCTGAACTCCTTCCGCTTCATCGAGGAAGCCGTGCACGTCGAAGTGCGCCGCCAGATCGAACTGATCGAAGACGGCGGCAAGGTCGTGCAAGCGACGCGTTTGTACGATCCGGACCGCAAGGAAACGCGCGAAATGCGCAGCAAGGAAGACGCGCAGGATTACCGCTACTTCCCGGACCCTGACCTGCCGCCGCTGGTCATCTCGCAAGCGTGGATCGACACGGTCAAGGCCTCGATGCCGGAACTGCCGGCCGCCATGCGCGCCCGCTTCATCAGCGAATACGCACTGCCGGACTACGATGCGCTGGTGCTGACGCAATCGAAAGCCATGGCGACCTACTTCGTCGCCGTGGTGGACAAGGCTGGCAAGGAAAACGCCAAGGCCGCCGCCAACTGGCTGATGGGCGACGTATCGTCGACCCTGAACCGCGAAGGCGTGGACCTGGACGACGCCCCCGTCTCCGCCGCCCAGCTGGCCGCCATGCTCAAGCGCATCACCGACGGCACGATCTCGAACAAGGCGGCAAAGGAAGTCTTCGCCGGCATGTGGGAAGCGAAGTCAAACGACGAGCACCTGGTCGACGCCATCATCGACGCCAAGGGCTTGAAGCAGATCTCGGACTCGAGCGCCCTGGAAGCCATCGTCGATGAAGTACTGGCGGCCAACGCCAAGTCGGTGGAGCAGTACCGCGCCGGCAAGGAAGCGGCCATCAATGCGCTGATCGGCCAGGCCATGAAGGCATCCAAAGGCAAGGCCAACCCGGCCCAGCTGACGGAACTGCTGAAGGCCAAGCTGGCGGGATAATTTTCACTCGCCCCAAAAAAAGACGCTGCGGCGTCTTTTTTTTTGCCTGTCGGATCTCCTCATAAACAAGCTTGTCTACGTTTTATGTCACGTCTGACAGGCGTTTATACGCCACTGAAAATTAAAGTATACATTTTTGTCTACAACGAGTAATCTAGCCATATTGAATTTCAGGCAAGAGGAAAACCGCATGACCAAGACGCACGACATCCCGAAACCGACGGCAGCCGAGCTCGATCTGCTGCAGGCGCTGTGGCCGCTGGGTGCGGCCACGGCCAAGCAGGTGCACGAGGCGCTGACGCTGGCCAAGCCGGCCATCACGTATGGCACCGTGCTGCGCCTGATGCAGATCATGCACGGCAAGGGCTTGCTGATCCGCGACGAAAGCCAGCGCTCACACGTGTATGCGCCGGCCCAGGCGCAGGACAGCCTGCAGACGAATCTGCTCAAGGAATTGATGCAGAAGGCCTTTGCCGGTTCGGCCAAGGCGCTGGTGCTGGCGGCGCTGCGCACGGGCGTGTCGCGGGCCGAACGCGCGGAAATCGAAAAAATGCTCAAGGACGATCAGTCATGAGCGGCTTCGTGCCGGCGCTGGGCTGGACCCTGCTGCACTTCCTGTGGCAAGGGCTGCTTATCGGCTGCGCCACGGCGCTGGCGTGGGCGGCCCTGCGCAATGCGCGTCCCGAGGCGCGCTACGCCGTCGGTTGCGGCGCCCTGCTGGCCTGCCTGGCGTGGCCGGCGGCGGGCTTGTATCTGCGCCTGGCCGGGGCCGATGCCACGGGCGCGCTGTACTCCAGCGCCTTGCTGCCCGCCGCCCTGCTGGCGCCCGACAGCCTGCCCGACCTGGACCTGCTGCTGCGCGCCGTCGTCGGCGTGTGGGCCTTGTGCGCCGCCGTGCTGGCCGTGCGCATGGCGCTGGGCATGCTGTGGATAGAGCGCAGCGCCAGGAACACGGGCACCGCGCATGGACAGCTGCAGACAAGGCTGTCGCGCATGGCGCACGATGCCGGCGTGGCGCGGCCCGTGCGGCTGCGCGTGCTCGACAACATCGCCAGTCCGCTCACGGCCGGCATCTGGCGCCCCATGGTGCTGGTGCCCGCGGCACTGATCACCGGCATGCCGCCGCACCTGCTCGACGCGCTGCTGGCGCATGAACTGGCGCACATCCGGCGCCACGATTATCTGATCAACCTGCTGCAAAACGCCATCGAGGCGCTGCTGTTCTTCCACCCTGCCGTCTGGTGGATTTCACGCGGCGTGCGCCTCGAACGCGAACATATTGCAGATGATTTCGCAGCAAGACAACTGGGCGAACCGCGGCGTCTGGCTCTTGCACTCTCGGAACTGGAACGTCTCCAGTTCTCAACCCACCACCTGGCCCAGGCGGCCAACGGAGGAGATCTTATGTCACGTATCAAACGATTGCTGCGCCCCGCACCACAAGCCCTGAACTGGAAGGCGGCCGTGCCGCTGCTGGCATTGGCCGGCGCCTGCCTCGGCATTTACGGCCAGGCCGTCGCCGCCGACAGCGCACCCGTGCTGGAGCGCCGCCCCGTCATCGACTTTGGCGTGTGCGGCAAACCGGTCTACCCGCCCGCATCGCTGCAGGCGAAGGAAACGGGCACGGTCAACCTGTCCTTTGATATCGACGCCACCGGCAAGGTCCAAGGGTCAAGCGTGGTCAAGAGCAGCGGCCATCCTGCCCTCGACGAGGCGGCGCGCACTGGCATTGCCAAGTGCACGTTCAAGCCGGCCCTCGCTGGCGGCAAGCCTGTCAGCGCCAGCGTCAAGGTGCAATACGTCTGGAGCCTGAACTAAGATCCTATCCCAGTAGATGAATACATCTCTTGCAAGCGCCCCTCAGAAGCGGGGACTGCGTTGTTCGTCGTCGCGTGGCTCGTCACGCGTCCTCCTCGCGCCTTGTCCGCGCTCCTGATGTGCTGCTTGCAAAAGACGCTCCCTACTGGGATAGGCTCTAAAGCATGCGCGGCGGCACATCGTGGCAGCATTGCTGCAGCGGTGCCGCCGCCCGCTTGCAGGTATGATCATGGATTCTTCCACGCACCTGTGAACCCGCCATGAACAAGATCAAAACCGGCCTGGTCGGCTACGGCTTTGCCGGCTCCACCTTCCACGCTCCCGTCCTGTCCGCCATCGATGCCCTGGAACTGGCGGCCGTCGCCTCCAGCAAGCCCGAGCTCGTGCACAAGGATTGGCCGCACGCCACCGTGTATGCGGATGCGGCGCAGCTGTTTGCCGATGCCTCGATCGAACTGGTCGTCATCGCCGCCCCCAACGAGGCGCACTTCAGCCTGGCGCAGGCGGCCCTGCAGGCGGGCAAGCACGTGGTGGTCGACAAGCCCTTCACCATTTCCAGCACCGAGGCGCAGAGCCTGATCGCGCTGGCGAAAGAGCGCAAGCTGGTGCTCAGCGTGTATCACAACCGGCGCTGGGATGGCGACTTCCTCACCCTGCAAGCGCTGCTGGCGCAAGGCACCTTGGGGCGCATCGCCAGCGTCGAATCGCACTTCGACCGTTTCCGCCCCGAGATCCGCCAGCGCTGGCGCGAATCCGGCGCGCCGGGCGGCGGCTTGCTGTACGACCTGGGTCCGCACATGCTGGACCAGGCCATGCAGCTGTTCGGCAAGCCGGAAAAACTCTACGCCGATATCGTCCTGCAGCGCGATGGCGCGCAAGCCGTCGACTACATGCACGTCATTTTGTATTACGACCGGCTGCGCGTGGTGCTGCAAGCGGGCTGCCTGGTGAAGGCGCCGACGGCGCGCTTCGCCGTGCATGGCGACAAGGGCAGTTTCGTGAAATTCGGCCTCGATCCGCAGGAAGACGCGCTGAAGGCGGGCGGCAGGCCGGGCCAGCCCGGCTGGGGCGTGGACCCCGTGCGCGGCGCGCTGCACCTGGGCACGCAGCCGGACGGCCATTGCGAACACTTCGAAATGCAGGCGGGCCGCTACCAGGACTTTTACCAGGGCATGGCCGACGCCATCCGCCACGGCGCACCGGCGCCGGTGGCGGCCGAGGATGCGGCAGCGACGATACGCCTGATCGAACTGGCGCTGCAAAGCGCTGCCGAAGGGCGCGTGCTCGCGGTCAGCTGATTCGATGTCAGCTGATCGAGGTCAGTTGATAACGAAGGCCAGCACCACGGCGCCCAGCGCCAGCAGCGCCAGGCCGCAGATGAACAGCAGCTCGCCCCACGATTCGTAGCGCAAGCGCGACTGGCCGGGGCGCAGGGAGATGAACGAGAGCACGGCGCTGACGAGAAAGACGATGGCATCGACGGCGAGCAGCTTGTCGATGACCACGCGCATGTCACCGCGCGGCGCCAGATGCCCGATTGACAGCACCGTCATGCACACGCCGACCATCGTCGCCGACGTGGGCAGGATATGCGCCGACAAGCCCCGCGCCGGCAAGTCCCCTTCGGGCGCCTTGCCGTCGCCAGACATCAAGGCCGGCCCTGGTTCGTTCCCGCCGGCCAGACCAGCTCCACGCGCGCGGAACTGCCCGCCTTGATCTGCACCTTGCGCTCCAGCGACTTGCCGGCCAGGGTGGCGCGCAGGCTGTAGCTGCCTGGCAGCAGTTTCGCCAGCAGGAACGGTCCGCTGGCCGTCGTATCGAGCACCGGAGCGCCCTTGGCATCGCGTATTTCCAGCTTCACGTCGGAGGCAAATTCCGCCTTGCCCGCCGCCTGCACGGAAAACACGAGACTCAAGGGCCAATGCCGGCTGGCGCTCTTGATGGCCGTCGACTCATCGAGGCCGATGCCGCCGCTCAGATACTCCACCGCCCCGCTTTTCTGCACGGGCGGCAGTGCACCGTCGGTTTGCGCCTGCGCCGCACTTCCCAGCAACAGCCCGGCGGCCAGCATCGCCGCCGCCAGGCCCAGGGTACCGCGTCTGTTTGATGCCATCTCACTCTCCTCATGTCGGTTGAATCAAGATAGGAAGCGCAGCTTAAACAGGCCTTAGCCCTACATCAACGCCGGCGCATGGCGTCGGCGATCTTCTGGTCCGTCTTGTACTGGCTCAGCGCATATACGGCCCAGATCGTGGCCGGCAGCCAGCCGATCAAGGTGATTTGCAGGATCAGGCAAATGATGCCGGCGATCGGACGGCCGATCGTGAAAAAGGTCAGCCATGGGAGTAACAGGGCAATCAGCAAGCGCATCGTTCGTTCCTTGAGTATTCCCCTGTGCCGCGGGGACCGGGCCGGCATGCGCCGGCGGTAAATACAGTCAAACCGATTATAACGATACCCGGCCGTCAAGCCTGCACGGGTGCCAGCAGTTTTCCCATCCAGGCCAGGATGGCGGCAAAGATCGTCTCGCGGTTCACTTCATTGAAATTCTCGTGATAGTTGGCCGGATAAAAATGATAGTCGAGCAAGCCATCGGGCACGCTGCGCAGCAGGCTTTCCGTGGCGCGGCTGTCGGCCAGCTTGTCGTCGCCCGCCACCGCGGCGAACAGGGGGAAGCGCCAGTCCGACAGGCCGCCCGCCAGTTCCTTTTGCGCCGACGTCAGCGCATGGGCAAACCGCACCGACGCCGCACTGGCGCGTATGCCGTCGCGCTCGTCCTGGAAATGGCGCGCGGTGATGGTCTGGTCATGCGTGAGCAGCATGGTCAGGTTACCCAGCGGCACCTTCATCGTGGGGAAGCGCCGCGCCAGCCAGCCGGACAGCATCTGCAGCACCTTCGGCACGGGAATCGCATTCACGTAATACGGCGATGAAATCACAACCCCCTTGATGGCCGGATCGCCCGCAAAGCGGCGCAGCCCCAGGTGGGTGGCGATCAGGCCGCCCATGGAGTGGCCCATGACGAAGATCGGCACGCCCGGATACGCCTGCTTGACCCAGGCGAGGAACAGCTCTTCGTCGTCAAGGAAGGCGTCGAACGAGGGGATGTCGACCTTGCGCTTGCCGTCGTGGCCCACCATGTCGAAACTGACGGTGGCGATGCCGTGCTGGCGGAAGTATAGCGCCGGCGTGACGTAGTCGCCCGCATGCGCCATGCCGCCGTGGATCGCCAGGATCACGGCGCGGGGATGCTCCGGCTGCCAGATGTGGATAGGCCGCTCGACCCGGTCGCTGCACAGCAGGCTGGCCATCTTGTCTTCTGAAAAACGCATCGCTGCTCCTGTCATGCCCTGTCACGCCTTCAGATGATCGATCAACTGGCGCGCATACAGGGGTAATTCACTGAACTGGCGCACGCAGATCGTCAGATTGCGTACCGACCAGGGATCGGATAATTCCAGGCAGCGCAGCGCCATCGTCTGCTGGCAGCGGCTGGCCGCCGCCAGCGGCACCACGCTGATGCCCACGCCGCTGGCCACCATGCGGCACACGGCATCGAAGCTGCGCAGGCGCACGCGCACCTTCAAGGGGCGGCCCAGGCGCGCCGCATGCATGCCCAGGTACTGCTGCATCGCGCTGTCGTCGGCCAGGCCGATGAAATCGTGATCCAGCAGCGTGGAGAACGCGACGACGCCATCCTGGCCCAGGGCGCGGTGATGCACGCCGTCGGCCGCGGCGATCACCACCAGCCGGTCGGGGCGGAACAAAAACGTCTGCAAGCCGCGCATATCGACCGAGTCGGACACGATGCCCATGTCGGCCAGCCCTTCCGAGACGGCCTTGACGATATCGTAACTGAGGCGCTCTTCCAGGTCGATGGTCAGGTTCGGATGGCGGTCGAGAAAAGCGCCTAGCGCCTCGGGCAAAAATTCGCTGAGCGCGGCCGTATTGCACAGCAGGCGCAACTGCCCTTTCAAGCCGCGCGCAAACTCGCCAAGCTCGCCACGCATTTTCTCCATTTGCAGCAATACGAGGCGCGCGTGATGCAGCAAGGTCTGGCCCACGGGCGTCGGCTCCACGCCGCGCCGTCCGCGCAGCAGCAAGGGCATGCCCAGCATCTCTTCCATGCCGCGCACGCGCGCGCTGCTTGACGCCAGCGCCAGGTGGCTGCGCGCGGCGCCCGCCGTCAGGCTGCCCGCTTCCACCACGTTGACGAACAGCTGCAAATCGACCAGATCAAAGCGCATGACGGCTCCCCTTTTCACCATCTTACCAGCCTTCGTATTTTACTGAGGCTGACTCAAAATAATCCACCTTGGCGAAACCGCCCAGCGCGCGCAGAATCCACGCAATTCACTGTGGAACAGAAAAAATGGAGACGTCATTTCTGCTGGCCGTCGGCGCCAGCTTCCTCGTCGCTGGCTTCGTCAAGGGCGTAGTCGGATTGGGCTTGCCGACGGTGGCCATGGGCACGCTCAGCCTCGTCATGCCGCCCGTGCAGGCGGCGGCCCTCTTGATCGTGCCGTCGATGGTGACGAATATCTGGCAACTGGCGGCCGGCCCCGGCCTGCGCGGCCTGCTGAGGCGCCTGTGGCCCATGCTGGCGGCCGTCATGGCCGCTACCGTGGCGGGCGGCGCCCTGCTGCCGGCCGACAGCGGCGCCTGGGCCGTCGTCGCGCTGGGCGTGGCGCTGATGCTGTATGCGCTGGCGGGCCTGTTTTCGCTGCAGCTGCGCGTGCCAGCGCGGCACGAAGCGTGGCTGGGGCCATTGGCCGGCGCGGCGACGGGACTGGTGACGGCCGCCACCGGCGTATTCGTGATCCCCGCCGTGCCGTATCTGCAGGGACTGGGGCTGGCGCGCGATGCGCTGGTGCAGGCGCTGGGCCTGGCCTTTACGGCATCGACCGTGGCGCTGGCGGCCAGCCTGGCCCTGCACGGCGACTTCAGCCTGGGCGCGGCCGGCGCATCCGCGTATGCGCTGCTGCCGGCGCTGGCCGGCATGCTGGCCGGTCAATGGCTGCGCGGGCGCATCGCGCAGCAGGTATTCAAGCGCTGCTTTTTTATCGGCCTGTTCGCCTTAGGCCTGCATGCGGCGGTCAAACCATGGCTGGCGTGATGCGGATAGACTGGCAAGGGGACAGCGCGCTGTGCGCGTGGATCGATGGCCAGCAGGTGGCCATGCTCGATATCAGCAGGGACGCCGATGAAGTGACGGTGAACATGCTGTTCGTGAAACCGCCGTTCCGCCGGCGCGGCATCGGCGGCGCGCTGCTGCAGCGGCTGCTGCAATGCCATCCGCAAGCTGGCGCCGCCTGCAGCGACCCGCGGCTGCGGGCGCTGCTGGAAAAGACGACTTAAATACCGTAGCGCGTGCGGTACGCGGAAACGGCATCCTTGTATTGGAGCAGTTCCGGATCGGCGCCCGCGCCGTTCAGGTAGCCGAACAAGTCGTCCAGGTTGCCGATCGAGATGACGGGAATGCCGTACTGTTTCGACACTTCCTGCACCGCCGAACTTGGCGACAGCTGGCCATCCGGGCCCGAGCGCTCCATGCGGTCCAGGGCGATCAGCACGGCGCATGGTTCGGCACCGGCGGCGCGGATCATGTCCACCGATTCGCGCACCGAGGTGCCGGCCGAGATCACATCGTCAATGATGACGACTTTACCATGCAGCTTGGCGCCGACGATGGTGCCGCCTTCGCCATGGTCCTTGGCTTCCTTGCGGTTGAAGGCGAACGAGGTGTTGCGGCCCTTGCCGGCCAGCGCCACGGCGGTGGCCGACGCCAGGGTGATGCCCTTGTAGGCGGGGCCGAACAGCATGTCGAATTCCACGCCCGAGTCGAGCAGGGTCTGCGCGTAGAACTGCGCCAGCTCGGCCAGGGTGGCGCCGTCATGGAACAGGCCCGCATTGAAGAAGTACGGCGACTGGCGCCCGGCCTTGGTGGTGAACTCGCCAAACCGCAAGACTCCCTTGGATACTGAAAACGCGATAAACTGCTGGCGTAAATTATTCACATTAGCCTCATTTTTTAAAAGTGCCTGTATTTTAATCCGCGCGCAGCGGCGAGACAATCGCCATGCCGCGCCCGCCGGCCCCGTCCAGCGCCCTTTTCATTCTCACTCTATGCCAAAAATTATCTCCGCCAACCTGAACGGCATCCGTTCCGCCGCCAAAAAAGGCTTTTTCAACTGGATGGGCACGCAGACGGCCGATTTCATCTGCGTGCAGGAATTGAAGGCGCAGCTGCCCGACATGACGCCGGAATTCCTCAACCCGCACGGCTACCATGGCCATTTCCACTATGCCGAGAAAAAGGGGTACTCCGGCACGGGCGTGTACAGCAAGGTGGAACCGGACGCCGTGCATATCGGCTTCGGCAGCCCCGAATTCGATGCCGAAGGCCGCTACGTGCGCTGCGATTTCGGCAACCTGTCCGTCATTTCCGTGTACTGCCCCTCCGGCTCGTCCGGGCCGGAACGCCAGGAAGCCAAGTTCCGCTTCATGGAACTGTTCCTGCCGCACCTGCTGGAATTGAAGGCGCTGGGCCGCGAAGTGGTCATCTGCGGCGACTGGAACATCGCCCACCACGAAATCGACCTGAAAAACTGGAAGGGCAACAAAAAGAATTCCGGCTTCCTGCCCGAAGAACGTGCGTGGCTGACGCGCGTCTTCGACGAAGTGGGCTTCGTCGACGTGCACCGCGGCCTGGACAAGCGCGAAGACCAGTACACGTGGTGGAGCAACCGCGGACAAGCCTACGCGAAGAACGTGGGCTGGCGCATCGACTACCACGTCGCCACGCCCGGCATCGCAGCCCAGGCGCATACGGTCAGCGTCTACAAGGACGAACGTTTTTCCGACCATGCGCCCTTGATCATCGATTACACGGTCAAGGGCTGATCTGATACGTCCGTGGTGGTGTCGGCTTACGCGCTGCGCGCTAACCCGACCTACGCTGAATCTGCCGTAGGTCGGATTAGGTCCGCAGGACCGTAATCCGACAGCATTGTCGGCACGTCAGTGATGGTGGCAGATTAAGCATGCCACGCCAGCACGCGCCGGCTTTCGAAATGGCGCGGCTCGCCCGACAGCGGGTCCGTGAAATCGATGGCCCGCGCCAGCAGCTGCAAGGGCTGCGACATGTCGTCTTCCTTGCACGGCAGGGCCACCGGGTAAAACGCATCGTTGACGATGGGGATGCCCAGCGAGGCCAGGTGCACGCGCAGCTGGTGCTTGCGCCCCGTGTGCGGCTGCAGCCGGTACAGATTCACGCCGCCGCGCTCTTCGATCACGTCGATGACGGTTTCCGAATTCGGCTCGCCCGCTTCCTCGCGCATGAGGAAAAACTGCGCGCCCTCGACCATGCGGCTGCGGTAGGTAAATGGGAAATCGCGTCCCGCCAGCACGGGCGCCAGCGCCTCGTACGTCTTGCGCACTTCACGGCGCTGGAACAGCGACTGATAGGCGCCCCGGCTGGCGATCTGGCGCGAAAAAATCACCACGCCGGCCGTCTCGCGGTCGAGGCGGTGGATCGGCGTGAGGTCGCCGCTATCGAGCCGTTTCTTCAGGCGCGTCAACAAGGTCTCCTGCACGAAGCGCCCGCCCGGCGTCATGGGCAGGAAATGCGGCTTGTCGACCACGATCAGATGCTCGTCCTGAAACAGGATCTCTTCCTGGAAGGGAATCGGCGTTTCCCGCTCCAGCTCGCGGTAGTAAAAAATGCGCATGCCGCGCTTGTACGTGCTGCCGGGCGCCAGCACGGCGCCGTCGCCATCGACCACTTCACCGCGCGCCATGCGGTCCCGCCATTGCGCGGCGCTGATCTGCGGATAGCGCTCGACCAGAAAGGACAGCATGTCCGGCCACTGCCCTTCCGGCAGCCACAGGTAGCTGGCCGCCACGCCGTCGCGCATGGGCAAGGGTGCGGCGGCGTGACGCTTGGTCATCCTAGCGCTGCGCGATGGCGTTGCTGCGGTATGGCGGCAAGGCGTCCACGCTGACGCCCTTGCTACGCGCGTACAGGGGCAGCACTTGCGCCATGTGGCTGTTCATCTGCGAGATGCGATCCTTGCCCGACGGGTGCGTCGAGAGGAACTCCGGCGGCGCGCCCTTGCTCACTGCCGCCATTTTCTGCCACAGGATGACACCGGCGCGCGGGTCGAAACCGGCGCGCGCGGCCAGGTCCATGCCGATCAGGTCCGCTTCGCGCTCATCGTCGCGCGAAAACTTCAGCATCACGCCCTGCGCCGCCATATTCGTGGCGGTGCTGGTAATGCTCGGATCGACACCGAGCCAGGCCGACAGTCCGGCGCCGGCCAGCTTGGCGCCGACGGCGGCCAGGTTGCCCTTGCCCGCCTGCGCCTGCGAGTGTTCGCGCAGCGCATGCGAGATTTCATGCCCCATGACGATGGCCACTTCGTCGTCGGTCAGATTGAGCTTGGTGATGATGCCGCTGTAAAAAGCGATCTGCCCGCCCGGCATGCAAAACGCATTGACCTGGTCGGAATTGAGCAGGTTGACCTGCCAGTTCCAGTCGGCCGCCGCCTCGTTCCAGCGCGTGGCGAACGGGATGATGCGCTGGGCGATGGCGCGCAGGCGCCTGACTTGCGGGTCGCTGTCGGGCACCAGCGCATTTTTTTCCTTCGCCTCGTTGACCAGTTGCGCATATTGCTGCTTCGATTGTTCATTGAAATCGGCGCCGCCGGCAAAGATGCGCGACGTCGACAACGGACGCACCTTGATGCCATCCTGGACCGTCGCCTGCTGGGCGTGGGCGGACAGGGGCGCCAGCGCGGTGGCCGCGCACAGGCTGGCCAGGATGGCGTAACGTTTAAGGGATATTGGTGCCATTGGCAGACCTCCATGGAGCAATTTTAGGCAGCATCATCATGGCCGGAAAGGCCAGGAAGAAGCACACGATGAAAAACGAGAACCAGCCCAGCTCGGCGACCAGAAAGCCCACCGAGGCATTGATCAGGGTGCGCGGCACGGCGCTCAGGCTGGAAAACAAGGCATATTGCGTGGCCGTATAGCGCGGGTCCGTGGTGCGCGACAGGAATGCGACAAAGGCAGCCGCGCCCAGGCCCAGGCTGGCGAAAGCTTCAAAACCGATCACGGCGCTGAGCAGCATGGTATTCGGTCCCACCTGCGCCAACCAGGCGAAACCCAGAATCGCGATCGCCTGCAGCGCGCCAAACACCCACAGGCCCCGGTTGATGCCCAGCTTGAGCATCCACACGCCGCCCACCACGCCACCGGCCAGGCTGGCCCAGAAACCCGTGGTGTTGGCGGCCAGGCCGATCTGCGTCATGCTGAAACCCAGATCCAGATAGAACTTCGTCGCCAGGGCCGTGGCCATGCTGTCGCCGATTTTGTAGAGTAATACGAAGGCGAGTATCCACATTGCGTTACGCCAACCATCGCGTGCGATGAATTCCTGGAACGGCAGGATGATCGCTTCGCGCATGGTCTTCGGCGGCGAGCCGTACACGGTGGGTTCCCTGATCAGCACGGTGCACACGAGGCCCGGCAGCATGAAGGCGGCCGTGATCCAGAACACGGGCTGCCACGGCATGCGGTCGGCCAGGATCAGCGACAGCGCGCCCGGCACCATGCCCGCCACCTTGTACGCATTGACGATGACGGCGGCGCCCAGTCCCTGCTCGTTATCGGACAGGATTTCGCGCCGGTAGGCGTCGATGACGATATCCTGACTGGCCGACAGAAAAGCCACGCCGCCGGCGGCGGCGGCGATCAGGCCGATCTGCGTGAGCGGGTCCAGCATGCCCATGCCGCCGATGGAAAAGAACAGCGCCACTTGCGTGAGCGCCATCCAGCCGCGCCGGCGTCCCAGTCCCAGGATGCGGTAGCGGTCCATCAGGGGCGCCCACAGGAATTTCCAGATATACGGGAACTGCACCAGGGCGAACAGCCCCAGCGCCTTCACGTTCAAGCCCGACTTGGCCAGCCATGCCTGCAGCAGGTACAGCAGGATGAACAGGGGCAGGCCGGAACTGAAGCCCAGCACCAGCACGGCCAGCATGCGGCCATTGGCATAGGAACGCCAGCCAGGCGCCGGGCTTGTGCTCATCAGTGCACCGCTTTTTTACGCAGGCGGAAGACGGCCAGGTCGCCACGCAGGTTCGGCAGCACGGAAACCATCTTGCCTTCGGCCAGGGCTACGCATTCGATCACTTCCAGGCCGCATTCCTCGGCCAGTTCGCGGAAGTCGTTGATGGTGGCGCAGCGCACGTTGGGCGTGTCGTACCACTGGTAGGGCAGCGACTTCGACACGGGCATGCGGCCTTTCAGCAAGGCCACGCGGTGCGGCCAGTAGGCAAAGTTGGGGAACGAGACGATAGCCTCGGCGCCGACGCGCACGATGTCGCGCAGCAGCGGCTCGACCTGCTTCATCATCTGCAGCGACGACAGGCACAGCACCGTATCGAAACTGTTGTCGCCAAAGATGGCCAGGCCCTTTTCCATGTCCTGCTGAATCACGTTCACGCCGCGCAGGGTGCTGGCCAGCACCTTGTCGTCGGCGATCTCGATGCCATAGCCGCTGCACTCCTTGTCGCTTTGCAGATACTGCAGCATCACGCCTTCGCCGCAGCCCACGTCCAGCACATGCGCGTTGTTCGGCACCCAATGGGCGATGAAGGCCAGGTCGGGGCGCAGCGCGCTCAATTCGTCAAAAGTCATGCGGTCTCCTTGGCGCCCTGGCGGACGGCGGTGTGCGGTGCAGGAGCGGGCAAGCCCGCCCCGATGTCGTTCCAAACCTGGCCATAATAGGCGCGCACCATGTTCATATAGCGCGGATCCTCCAGCAGGAAGGCGTCGTGGCCGTGCGGCGCGTCGATTTCGGCATACGTGACCTGGCGGCGGTTGCACACCAGCGCTTCGACGATCTCGCGGCTGCGTTCTGGCGAGAAGCGCCAGTCGGTGGAAAACGAGGCGAGGAAGAACCTGGCCTTGGTACCCGACAGGGCTTTGGCCAGGTCGCCGCCATGTGCGCGCGCCGGATCGAAATAGTCGAGCGCCTTGGTGATCAAGAGGTAGGTGTTCGCGTCGAAGTACTCGGAGAACTTGTCGCCCTGGTAGCGCAGATACGATTCGATCTCGAAGTCGATGCCGAAGCCGAATTTGTAGTCGCCCGTCTGCGCCGCGTCGCGCAGCTTGCGGCCGAATTTCTCGGCCATGTCGTCATTCGACAAATACGTGATGTGGCCCACCATGCGCGCCACGCGCAAGCCGTTCTTCGGCACCACGCCGTGCGCATAGAAGTCGCCGCCATGGTAATCGGGGTCGGACAGGATGGCCTGGCGCGCCACGTCATTGAAGGCGATGTTTTGCGCCGACAGCTTGGCCGTCGAGGCGATCACCACGCAGTGGCGCAGCCGCTCGGGGAACATGATGCTCCACGCCAGCGCCTGCATGCCGCCCAGCGATCCGCCCATCACGGCGGCGAACTGGGTGATGCCCAGTTCATCGGCCAGGCGCGCCTGCGCGCTGACCCAGTCTTCCACCGTCACGACAGGGAAGCTGGCGCCATACGGCTTGCCGGTGGCGGGATTGGTGTGCATGGGGCCCGTCGAGCCGAAGCAGGAGCCGAGGTTGTTGACGCCGATGACGAAGAACTTGTCCGTGTCGAGCGGCTTGCCGGGGCCGACCATATTGTCCCACCAGCCCGTGCTTTTCGGCTCGTCCGCATAGACGCCGGCCACGTGGTGCGAGGCGTTCAGGGCGTGGCAGACCAGCACCGCGTTCGATTTGTCGGCGTTCAGGGTGCCGTAGGTTTCATACATCAACATATAGTCCCGCAGCGATGCGCCGCTTTGCAGCTGCAGGGGTTGCGCAAAATACATAGTTTGCGGCGAAACGATTCCAATGGATGACATGTGTGTCGGTTTATAAAAGGGAGGCGGCCCCACGGGCCATGGTCGATGCGGCACCGCGATGATAGGTGCTGCAACTTTAACATCAGGACATATCTTGCCGCGCGCGATGTGTCCTGATGCTTAAGGTGACAGTTTACATGAGCTGAAGTTGATGGACAGCTTCCGCGATCACATTTGGTTCCATCGAACGCATAATTTTGCGCATTTGTGGTGCAATCAGACCCAGGTCGCTGTTGAGGATCTCTTGCTTGACCGCCAACAGCTGGGCCGGATGCATGGAAAACTCGCGCAGCCCCATGCCCAGCAGCAAGCGCGTGAGCTTCACGTCGCCCGCCATTTCGCCGCACACGGCCACGTCGATGCCCGCCTTGTGGCCGGCCGCGATCGTCATGGAGATCAGCTGCAGCACGGCCGGATGCAGCGGATTGTACAAATGCGCCACTTCGTAGTCGACCCGGTCGATGGCCAGGGTGTACTGGATCAGATCGTTCGTGCCGATCGACAGGAAATCCATGCGCTTGACGAACATGGGCAGGGCCAGCGCCGCAGCCGGAATCTCGATCATGGCGCCCACTTCGACCTCGTCGTCGAACTTGACGCCCTCCTCGCGCAGGCTGGCCTTTGCTTGCGCGATCATGGACAGCGACTGGTCGATCTCGAACGCATGCGCGAGCATCGGGATCAGGATGCGCACCTTGCCGAAGGCCGAGGCGCGCAAAATCGCCCGCAGCTGCGTCAGGAACAGCTGCGGCTCGGCCAGGCAGTAACGGATGGCGCGCAGGCCCAGGGCGGGATTCAATGCCGTATGGTCGGACTGGTCGAGCGGCTTGTCGGCGCCGATGTCGAGCGTGCGGATGGTGACGACTTTTCCCTTCATCGACTGCACCGTGTTGCGGTAAGCCTCGAACTGCTCGTCCTCGGTGGGAATCTTGTGGGCGCGGCCCATGAACAGGAATTCGGAGCGGAACAGGCCCACGCCGCTGGCGCCCGACTCCAGCGCAAACGCGCAATCCTCGGGCAACTCGATATTCGCCAGCAGGGTGACGGGCGTGCCGCATTTGGTCACGGCCGGCGTCTTTTTCAGCTTGCCCAGCTTCTTGCGCGCGCGCTGCATGGCCACCTGGCGCTCGCGGTACTGTTCCAGCACCAGCGCGCTGGGGTTGGCGATGACGACGCCGGCGTCGCCGTCGATGATCAGCCAGTCATCCTGGTCGATCAGCATCGACGCCTGCGACATGCCGACGGCGGCCGGGATGTCGAGGCTGCGCGCGACGATGGCCGTGTGCGAGTTCTGCCCGCCCACGTCGGTGATGAAGCCGATGAAGGAGCGGTCGCGGAACTGCAGCATGTCGGCCGGCGAGATGTCGTGCGCGACGACGATCATCTGCGCCATCAATTCGTCTTCGGCCGCGGCCTTGGGCAGCAGCTGCTCCGTGCCCAGCAAGACCTTCAATACGCGTTCGGCCACCTGCTGGATGTCGGCCTTGCGTTCGCGCAGGTACGGGTCTTCGATTTCATCAAACTGCGCCGACAACTCATCGATCTGCGTCAACAGCGCCCATTCGGCGTTGTAATGGCGCTTGCGGATGATGTCGAGCGGCGCTTCGGAAATCATCGGGTCGGAGAGGATCAGCGCATGCACGTCGATGAACGCGCCCAGCTCCGTGGGCGCATCCTTGGGTAGCTCGTTCCACAGGGTCTGCAGTTCCTTGTGGACGGTGGCGATGGCGCTTTGCAGGCGCTGGACTTCGGCTTCGATCTGTTCCTGGGCGACCAGGTAATGTTTGACGTCAAGGGCGGCCGGCGCCAGCAGATGTGCGCGGCCGATGGCGATGCCGCGGGAAACCGGGATGCCGTGGAGCGTGAAAGATGCCATGGGTTGACCTGTCGGAATGCGGCTGCGGCTGCGTTCGGCGGGCATTACTCGCCTTCGCCAAACCTGTCATTAATCAGGGCGGTGAGCGCATCGACACATGCCTGCTCATCATCGCCCTCGGCTTCCAGGGTCACTTTCGCGCCCTTGCCGGCGGCCAGCATCATCACGCCCATGATGGACTTGGCGTTGATGCGGCGCGCGTTGCGGGTCAGCCAGACGTCGCTCTTGAACTTGGCGGCGAGCTGGGTAAATTTGGCGGAGGCGCGTGCGTGCAGTCCCAGCTTGTTGATGATTTCGAGTTCTCTTTGAATCATTTTTGTATGGTCTCTATCCCTGAATGCACTACGCTGATGACAATCTTGGCCTATAAAACCCGCCGCCTTCAGGGCGGCGGCCATGTACTTCCTTACTCGCCCACGCGAATGCGGTTATCGACGCGCACGGCGCCGCTTTGCGCGCCGGCCAGCGCCATCTCCACCACCACGTCGAGCGTGTCGCGGCGATACGTGATGGCGCGCAGCAGCATCGGCAGGCTGATGCCGGCGATGACTTCCACCCTGCCCGCATCGGCCAGCTTATTGCAGCAGTTCGACGGCGTGCCGCCCTTCACGTCGGTAATCACCAGCACGCCGGAACCGTCGTCGAGACGGCAGATGGCGTCCGACGCCAGCTTTTGCACTTCCGCCAGATCCTGGTCGGCGACGACGTCGATGGCTTCAAACCGCTCCGTTGGACCGCGAAACACATGCGCGCAGGCGGCGATGAAAGCCTGTCCCAGCGGTGCATGTGTCATGAGCAAGATCCCTACCATAGTCATTTCACCTTCTAGCGCTGCTGCGCTTGCGCAACGCCATGCTCGACGGCGTCGACAAACATGGCAGCCACATCAAAACCCGTTTGCTGCATGATTTCCTGGAAGCAGGTCGGGCTGGTGACATTGACTTCCGTCAGATAGTCGCCGATCACGTCCAATCCTACCAGCATCAGGCCACGCGCGGCCAGGATCGGGCCCAGCTTTTCTGCGATTTCCAGGTCGCGCGCCGTCAATGGCTGCGCCACGCCCGTGCCGCCGGCGGCCAGGTTGCCCCGCACTTCGCCCGCCTGCGGGATGCGCGCCAGCGAAAACGGCACCGGCTTGCCGCCGATGACGAGGATGCGCTTGTCGCCCTTGACAATGTCGGCGATAAAACGCTGCGCCATGATGGTCTGCGCGCCGTTCTCGCTCAAGGTCTCGATGATGGCGCCCAGGTTCAGGCCATCGGCCTTGACGCGGAAGATGCCCGTGCCGCCCATGCCGTCGAGCGGCTTGAAGATGACGTCCTGGTGTTTGGCGTGGAAGGCGCGCAGGCGCGCTTCATCCGACGTCACCAGGGTCGGCGACGTGAATTCGGAAAACTGGGCAATGGCCAGCTTTTCATTGTTGTCGCGGATGGCGGACGGCTTGTTGAAGACGTGCGCGCCCTGCTTTTCCGCCAGTTCCAGCAAATACGTGCCGTACACGTATTCCATGTCGAATGGCGGGTCCTTGCGCTCGATGATGGCGTCCAGGGCCGACAGGCGCACTTCCTCGGTCGAGACGACCTTGTACCAATCGTGTTCGTCGCCCGTCAGCTCGAGGTGGTTTACCCGTGCCGTGACGATGCCCTCTTCCAGCGCCATGTCCTTCTGTTCGAACGCGTACACGGCATGACCGCGTTTGGCCGCCTCGCGCATCATGGCGAAGGTGGAATCTTTGTAAGTCTTGAAGCCTGCCAGCGGGTCGGCAAGGAATGCAATTTTCATGGTGCGTCCAATCGGGGAGCCTGGATAAGGAATGCTTGATTCTAGCCGAGATCGCCAGGTGCGGTAGTCACCGCGCCCGGCAAGCTGCGGGGAGGGATCAATACACCTCGGGATTCGGGTCCGTGCGCTCCATTTCCAGCGACGCGGCCAGCAAGGCCAGGCGCGCCACCACGCCATACACATAGAAGCGGTTCGGCGCGGCCGTGCCCGGCTTGGCCTTCAAGTCCGGCACGGCATGCTGCTGGGCAAACGCCAGCGGCACGTACTGCGAGCCGGGCGCGTTCAGGTTCTGGTCGACGCCCTTTTCCGCGTGCACGCGGTAGAAACCGCCCACCACATAGCGGTCGATCATGTAGACGACCGGTTCCGCCACGGCATCCTTGATGCTTTCAAACGTGGGCACGCCTTCCTGGATGATGACGTCGGTGACGACCTTGCCGTCCTTGACGATGGACATCTTGTCGCGCTGCTTGCGCGACAGGTCGCGCACTTCGCTGGCGTCGCGCACCGTCATGATGCCCGTGCCATACGTGCCCGCATCGGGCTTGACGATGACAAACGGCTTTTCCTTGATGCCGTATTCCTTGTATTTCTTGCGGATCTTGGCCAGCAGCACGTCGACGCTGGCGGCCAGCGCATCTTCGCCCTCGCCTTCCTGGAAATTGACGTCGCTGCACTTGGCGTGGAAGGGATTGAGCATCCACGGGTCGACATCGATCATCTTGCCGAATTTTTTCACCACTTCATCGTAGGCCGTGTAGTGGTTGCTCTTGCGGCGCAAGGCCCAGCCCGCGTGCAAGGGCGGCAGCAGGCTTTGTTCATGAATATTTTGCAAGATATCAGGGATGCCATCCGACAAGTCGTTATTCAGCAGAATCGTGCACGGGTCGAAATCCTTCAAGCCCAGGCGGCGGCCGTTGTTCAGGCGCACGAGGGGCTCGATGACGAGCATGTTGCCGTCCGGCAGGGCCAGCGGTGTCGGCTGGGTGATCTCGGGCGACCACGAACCGAAGCGCACGTGCAGCCCCGTCTGGCGGAAGATCTGCATCAGGCGCGCCACGTTCTGCAGGTATTGCGGCGTGGTGTTGTGTAATTCCGGCACGATCAGCAGGTTGCGGGCGTCCGGGCAATACTTGTCGATGGCAGCCATGGCCGCCTGCACGGACAGGGGCAGCATTTCCGTGGCCAGGTTGTGAAAACCGCCAGGGAACAGATTGGTATCGACGGGCGCCAGCTTGTAGCCCGCGTTACGCAAGTCTACAGAGCAATAGAAGGGCGGCGTGTGTTCTTGCCACTCCATGCGAAACCAGCGCTCAATGGCCGGCGTCGCGGCCAGAATCTTTTTTTCGAGGTCGAGCAGCGGTCCGGTCAGGGCCGTGACGAGATGGGGAACCATAGTTACATCCTTAAATTATGTGCAGTATTCAAAAAAGCACACAGAACTGCCGACTATATTACCGTGTAAGTACCCCAAATCGGGGCAAAACCCTTGTTTTAAAGACCTTTTCCATTCCCACAACGAAAAAAAGGCACCTCAATGAGGCGCCTTTCTGGCCGGACATGCCGCGCCGGGGCGCTGGCATGTCAGATCCTTGTTATTTAACCATGATACGCTTGCTCGCCATGGCTGGTGATGTCGAGGCCTTCGCGCTCTTCTTCTTCCGGTACGCGCAAGCCGATGACGATGTCGACCAGTTTATAGGCGACGACGGAGACGACGGCCGACCAGACGATGGTGGTGCCGACCGCTTGCGCCTGCACCCACACCTGATGACCGATCGAATACGGATCGGCCGACATCTTGTTCGTCACATAGTCGAAGATGCCCTGGCCGCCCAATTGTGGTGCAGCAAACACACCCGTCAGCAAGGCGCCGAGGATACCGCCCACGCCATGCACGCCGAACACGTCGAGCGAATCGTCGGCGCCGATCAGGCGTTTCAGGCCATTCACGCCCCACAGGCAGACGATACCGGCCAGCAGGCCGATGACCAGGCCGCCCATCGGGCCGACAAAGCCGGCCGCCGGGGTGATCGCCACCAGGCCGGCCACGGCGCCCGAGGCGCCACCGAGCATGGATGGCTTGCCTTTGCTGATCCACTCGCCAAATACCCACGACAGGGTGGCGGCGGCAGTGGCCAGCAAGGTGTTGACGAAGGCCAGGGCCGCCACGTCGCCCGCTTCCAGCGAGGAACCGGCATTGAAACCGAACCAGCCCACCCACAGCAGCGAAGCGCCGATCATGGTCATCGTCAGCGAGTGCGGCGCCATCGATTCGCGGCCGTAGCCAACGCGCTTGCCGATCATGATCGCACCCACCAGGCCGGCGACGGCGGCATTGATGTGCACCACGGTGCCGCCGGCGAAGTCCAGCGCGCCTTTTTGCCAGATCCAGCCCGCTTTCAGGGCTTCGCTGGCCGAGGTGGCGGCATTGGTGATCAGGTCAGGACCGGTCCAGAACCACACCATGTGGGCGGCCGGCAGGTAGGCGAACGTGAACCACAGCACGACGAAGGCCAGCACGGCGGCAAACTTGGCGCGCTCGGCAAACGCGCCGACGATCAGCGCACAGGTGATGGCGGCAAACGTGCCCTGGAAGGCGACGAAGACGAACTCTGGAATGACGACGCCCTTGCTGAAGGTGGCGGCGGCGGCAAACGTGCCCTTTGCCGGATCCCAGATACCGTTCAGGAACAGGCGGTCGAAGCCACCGAAGAAGGCGGTTTTTTCCGTAAAGGCGATCGAGTAGCCGTAGATACACCACAACACGATGACCAGCGCGAACACCATGAACACTTGCATCAGCACCGACAGCATGTTCTTCGAGCGCACCAGGCCGCCGTAGAACAGGGCCAGGCCGGGGATGGTCATCAAGATCACCAGCAAGGTGGAAATCATCATGAAGCTGGTATCGCCCTTGTTGGCGACGGGCGCGGCGGCTGGCGCTGCAGCGGCAGCGGCCGGCGCTGCAGCCGCCGGTGCTGCTGCGTCAGGCACCGGCGTGACGGCGGGGGCGGCAACGGCCGTGGTCGTGGCTGCCTCGGTCTTGACAGGGGCATCGGCAAAGCTTGGCGCGGCGACGCCAAACGCGCACACACAGGCAAACCCAGCGAGCAATTTTGTTATATTTTTACGCATCAATATTCCCCTTAGAGCGCTTCGTTACCGGTTTCACCGGTACGGATGCGGATGACTTGTTCCAGGTTGTAGACGAAAATCTTGCCGTCGCCGATTTTACCGGTACGCGCAGCGCCTTCGATCGCTTCGATGGCCTGGTCGACAATGGCGTCATCGACGGCCGCTTCAATCTTGGTTTTTGGCAAAAAATCAACGACATACTCGGCGCCACGGTAGAGTTCCGTGTGGCCTTTCTGGCGGCCGAAACCTTTGACTTCGGTGACGGTAATGCCTTGCACATTGATAGCCGACAAGGCTTCGCGTACTTCGTCCAGTTTGAACGGTTTAATGATTGCAGTAATCATTTTCATGGCAGTCTCGCTTAAAAGGTTTTGGATACGGTCAGCACGAGACCGGATTTCGCCAGATTCTTGCCATTCGGTGCCAGCGACGTGATGTTGGCCTTGACGGCGGCCAGAGCCACGGTCACCACGCCGAAATCCTTGGTCACGCCGAACTTGACATCGTTATAGCTGAGGGCATCGTTGTGCGCGACTTTCTGGCGGCCGATATGCACGTTCATGATGTAGCCGTCGATCAGATCGAAGTTGCCGCCCACATCGAGGTAGCCGCTGTTCTTGCTGTCAGGCACGCCGAACAGATTGGTCGTCGAGTGCGAGTACTTGATGTACAGCGGACCATAGCCGAGCTGACCGTACAGCTCGAAGGTGTTCGCGTTGGTGCTCAGCCCATTCGACGGATAGAAGTAGTACAGGCCGCCCACATCGTAGGTGAAATCCTTGCTGATCTCGCCTCGTTTGCCGCCGTAGATATCCCATTCCAGGTTGGTATCGCCGCCGCCGTCCTTGATCCATTTGATGCTCGACAGCCAGCTCCCCACGTACAAACCCGTCGGGTTGTGGGTATAGTCGGCGCCGCCGCTGATGGCAGGGTCGAGACGGCTTTGCGACACGCCACGGTAGCGGTAGTCGCTGGTCAGCGCCACGTTGTAGCTCACCACGTTATCAGGTACGGCTTCGGCCGCAGCAGGCGCCGCCACTGCATCCTGGGCCATGGCGCTGCCGCACATGGCGGTCATGGCCAGCGTCAACGCTGCAGCTAAAGTCATGTTCTTGGACAGATTCTTCATGGCGATTCCCTTTTATTGAACTTTTAAAGCGGTTGAGGTTTAAAATCTTGGCTGGAGATCACAAAGCGTTCATACCTTCTTTAGCAGAATACGTGCCAGCTCTCTTGCCACCTTGACAGGTGCGTTTCCGGCCATACATACCCTGCAAGCCGCTGGGCATGCGGAAATACGCTGCTGAAGCGTTGTGGATTTGCCTATTTTCGCACCAGATTAACACCGCTGTGCACCGCAATGGTGCGATGCACATGCCGCACCATAAAAGGACTGATCATGGACATGAATACCTTCTTTAACGACTTGCAAGGCAAGATCCACCAGGCCATCGAGAACTCGCCGGCCAAGGATATCGAGAAAAACGTGAAATCGATGATGACCCAAGGCTTCGCACGCCTCGATCTCGTCACGCGCGAAGAATTCGATATCCAGGCGCAAGTGCTGGCCAAGACCCGCGCCAAGCTCGACGCACTGGAATTGCGCCTGATCGAACTGGAAACCCGTCTGAACGAACCCAAGGCCAAGGTGTAAGGTTGTAAGGTTGTAAGGTTGTAAGGTTGTAAGATTGTAAGGTGACGCCAGCCAGACCACGTTACTGACGGCCTTGCTGGCATAGCTCAAGCCTGACGGCGTTTCACGCGCTAGACTGAGACTGCCCGCGCCCGCGCTACAGGGGAGTTTGATGAGTCTGGCCGTCCTGAAAAGCCGCGCCCTGGCCGGCATGGAAGCGCCCGAGGTAAGTGTCGAAGTCCACCTTGCCAACGGTTTGCCTTCATTTACCATTGTTGGCCCGATATACACTAAAATCGGTGCATGACAAATATCGCCTACTCATATATAAGGTTCAGCCATTCCAGCCAGCAGCACGGTGGAAGTCTTGAACGACAAGACTCAAGAGCTATTGAGTACGCCTCTCGCAAGGGCTTGACACTTGATACAACGCTGAACATGCGAGACCTAGGAGTATCAGGTTACACAGGCAAGAACATCACAGATGGTGCGCTGGGTAGCTTCGTCAAGGCGATTGAGTGCGGCACAGTGCCGAAAGGCTCCTTTCTACTCATTGAAGACATTGATAGGCTCTCACGCCTCCCGGTGATGGAGGCTCTGGACGTATTCCAGTCCATCATAAAGGGTGGAGTAACAGTCGTGACACTGAAAGACGAAAGGGAGTACAGCCGAGCCAGCCAGATCAACAACTGGCTTGAACTTATGCCTATCCTTGTATCGATGGGGAGAGCGCACGAGGAGTCCTCGCGTAAGTCAACACTGCTTGGCAGTGCTTGGAGAAGGAAGAAGCAAGCCGCTGCAGACGAACTTAAGCCAATGGGCAACAACGCTCCTAGGTGGCTGGAGTACGTTAAAGAGGACAAGGCCAACGGCATCAGTGCCTGCTACAGACCCATCCCAGAACGTGTTGCTATCGTGAAACGTATCTTCCAATTATCGATAGACGGACGGGGACGGACGGCCATAGCTGCCATCCTGAACACTGAAGGCGTACCAGCTTTCAAAGGCGGACTGTGGGGAACGACTCAAATTAGTCGTATCCTTAAAAGCCGTGCCGTGCTTGGTGAGTACCATCCTAAGACTATGCGCAAAACAACTGGCCATCCTCCCGTCATTGGTTACTTTCCACCAGTGATAGACGAAACCACCTTCAATCGGGCAGCATCAGCCAACAAAAGCCGCCTCATTCAGCGAACGACGAAGACTACCAGGGACTTCAATGTGTGGGCTGGCATAGGAAAGTGTGCGGCATGTGGCGAATCAATGTACAGCATCACGAAGGGGAAGTTACCAGATGTGGGACGTATCTACAGTGTGGGAGAGAAAAAGCCACCTCCTGTGTACACCTATCTGACGTGCTCAGGCAAGCGTACTGGCTGCAAGGCAAAAGCTATCAGGATTGAAGCAACGGAAATGGTCTACCGTGAAATTCTGGCGAAGGTAGGCGACAAGTCACTATCGGAGGACAAGACCGCAGCACTGGCAGGCCGTCTTGAGGCTGCGCACGGGAGGCTGATCGTTGAGGAGAACAAACAGACTCTGATGGCGGAAGGATTAGAAGTGGCGTACAGCCTGCCGTTAGCGAAAGCATTACACAAACTACAATTCAGCATTGACCAGCTTAAAGAAGAAATTGCCGACCTCAAACTATCACTGGCTGCCGATACCATCGATGACAAGGCGGCTTTCTTCGCTGCATTCGACCTGACTAATAGAGACTTACGTCAAAAGTCTAACGAGCTTTTGAAACGATTGAACATCATTGTCAAGATTGATGGTGGAGCTGGTCGCTACAGTGTGGAGCAAGACAAGGTGAAGATACTGGACATCTTCGATAGCATGGAGCAAGGTGTGATGTTCTACCCAGCCACTCCAGCCACACAGGCTACAGTGTGGACACAAGAGGATGTGTTTACCCCACCATTTGATCCCGATCCAGAATACAGAGAAGACGACTTTGTGAGCGAAGGTGACTGGGGCGATAGCGTAGTCCCTGACTAGCCTACTGTACCAGAGTACAGATAACACACCTATCATCTACCTGAAAATGCCAGTGCGGAAAGCGGCCTATTTGTTAAGCGAACGCACTTTCTTCTTCTTAGAAATTTATTGGCAAATATCGCATTGTGAGTGCAGGAAAAGGCACGATTGCCAGGAAAAGTTGCCCACCTTTTGATATGACACTGTAAAATAATTCAAAAAATACTTGCAAATTCACATGAAATGTGCTTGACTTTTCAGGTGAGTCGTGCTAAGATCATAAATAATTCAGTAGGGCAATCTTAATCGGTTGCCCTTTGTCGTTTACGCTCACAGAAATGAGCATCTCAACATAAGGAACAACAAGTATGTCCACAAAAGCAGTCCCCGCATTCGGCGGCAAGCTATGCACCCCCGAATATTACGCCTCGATCATCAGCATAATTAACGTGCTACGCCCCCTCTCAAGCTTGGCAACCATCGCAAAGCACCTAGATGCCCAAGGCTTCACAATGCCATCAGGCAAGGCCTTCAATCGAGGGGGCGTGAGTAACTTTATCTCCAACAATATCAAAAAAGGAATCTAAACATATGACAATGACAACTAACAAGCCTTTTGCCCTGAAACTATCCGGCAACTCCCATCGAGTATTTCAGGAACTGTGTACGCACGTAAGAAACGGATACGTCATCAATCCTGACGCGGCAGTGGATGTTATCCCCGCTACAGGCCAAGCATTCATCCATCTAATTCTGGGTGAGCCACTCAAGTTTGCCGAAGAAGCCGCACAGCAAACGATCAATGACGCCCTAGCACTGGAACAAGTAGAGTTCGAACGCCGCGTGAAGGCTGAGGCGGCACGCATAGTAGCCGAGGATAAAGCTACCACAGTCCGCAAGCAACTGGCCGAACAGGCAGCACAGCACGCCAAAGAAGTAAAGCGCTTAGAAAAAGAGTTGGCAGCAATCCAGTAACACCATCCCGGCCACCGTCCGGTAGCCAGCCAATTCGGCACAAAATACCCGCTAATCGCAGTCTGATGAATCCCGCCTCGATCAAAGGTATGGATTTGTTCGTCTGCGATTTTGCATTTTTAAAGGAAGAGATATGGAACGAGCATTAAGAACTAACCCTTTGTCTGTCGGACAGCACATCGTCACAGCAGATGGCAGCAACCTAGAAAGGCGATTTGTGTATATGGACTCAGAATCATGGGAGGCACTACGGAGACTGTGCATGCGCTCAAAGCTAAGCGGCAGTCGAGTAATTTCTCAACTTGTCGCAATCGCAGATCAAAGCAGAACTAGGAACGCACAATAGAATTGATTTACAGGCGATTTAAAGCCCCTACAAGCACAAAATAAATCCCGGCAATAGGAAGCCCTAGCCAGGACATAAAAATGGCTTGTGAAGTCTTAATTCCATGGATCAGCATTAAGCAACAGCATAGTGCAAAGGCAACTGAGCTTAATGAGTTTTAGACAATGAAACACTCAGCGAATTAGAGGGTTTCAAATTGAAAAGAAAATAACCATTCCCCCTATGATAGCACGCACTTTACATATTCATATGAAGCACATAAAAATTGAGATGCCTTCATAGGAGAAATCGCTACATTTCACCGCAATAAAGAAAATCTGTAATAGATAGTAGAGACAGGAGCATGTAACTATAGTGTGTAACCAGTCTACTAGAACAGCAAGAACAAATAAGGAGATAAACAATAAATGAAGAAAGAAGAAACAGTCATAACCCTAAAAAATGGAGGTATGCATAATCAACCTAAATACAAGCTTATGAAGGAGATGGTTGATAACAATAAGTTCAAAGAGGCACGACTGTATCACCTCATACTGACAGGTGCCACCGACCCAGCAGTGTATAGAGCAACATGGAAGACTGTTGTTGAGAAACTAAGAGATAACGGTATGCCCTGTCAGTGGCATAGCTGCATAGAGCGTGATGAAGATAAAGATATAGATGGTAAAGGACTACACATGCACATTTTTATGTTGATTGAATGCAAAGATCAAAACCCTTGCCGAAGGTTCCTGAACCACCGCTCAAACAGCAAAATTGAGCCTATCATGGAAAGGAACGGCGTGAAGTTCTACATTGCACCTCCTCGCTCGTCAATCCATCGCACTAAGAGAAAGCAACGCCAACTGAGGTACGCCACGCTCGGGAGCAAGGAGAAGATTGCAGACTGCAAAGTATGGATTTCTTACTTAGTAAAGAATCGATCTAAAGTAGCTGGAATGAGGAACATTTACAGCGCCAGCAGGGATCGCAGCAGCACATAGGCAGGAAAAACTCCAGCCTCGGAGATATGCTCCCCGCCTTAAAGATGCCAGTTGTAAGTATTATCATTCCAACGAACTACCTATGCTACGAAGAATAAATTCCTAACCATGGGAGTCCTCAGGTATGAATCTATTACCGCAAGAGCCACATGAAAATGTATTCTCCCATTTTCGGTACGCCTCTAGCTTATCCTTGTTTTCTGCCTCATATAGCTCAATGTCTTTCTGAGTTGGCGGAGCAGTTGACGAACGTGCGATAAAGAAAAGTGCTACAAACATGGAAATTACCATGAGGAATACAGTTCCGGTTTTCGCACCAGAAATATTTGCCATAACACCAATTAATACTATAACTACGCTACCACCAAATAATAAGGACGCTGCATTATTTACACTACTAGATACAAGGGGTGGCACAAAGGGCGGTGCTGCACGCCTAGATGCATCAGTTTGCTGAATCCCTGACACAGTACCATTTGTAGTTATTTTTTGTCGGCCGATTGTGTTCAATGTTCCAACTGAGTTCACCGAAGTATTGACATTAGAAAGACCATCACTATGTATCACGGAGAGCTTTTTGGCATGCGGAGCGCCGCACACGGGACACGTAGTGTTTAAAATAGTCATTTATTCTTCCTATGATTAAATTTATCAAGAGTGAAAACCTACTAACAATCTAGGTCTTCTATTTTGCTTTTGCCGGGCAAAGAATTTCGATGGATTCTTCCTTCTCGCCTACCTGAACAAGCTGCCGCTGAATTCGTTCAATTTGCTTTTCACAAACAGTACGAACCTCATACGCCTCAATGGCTTTTTTATTCTCACTACTCGCCTCTCTTGCATCGCCCAAATTACGATTCATCTTAGCCGATAGACTTAAAGAGTCACCATGAATTTTATTAAATTCAGAATTCTTCTTAGCTGAACACAGTTCCGCTAGGAGAACTTCTCTAGGTAACTCCTTTAACTCCTGATAATCAATAGGTAGACAACTACCAGCTATAGCAGCACCTGAAACAATAGATGTAGCCACTAGAACAAAGTATGTAAGTAAAGATTTGTGCATGATTTTCTCCAAATATCAGATTATGGTTGCGAACATAGTAACATAAATAGACTCAAACTCTGTAGACTCAAAGTAGTCATCCACGCACGATTCTACTCGTGCATACAGACAAAAACGCCCCGGCCAAGCTCACCGGAAAGATACAGTTCGGCCTAGTACTCAAACACAGGCGGGAGAGCTTGCGGCTATCTCAGGAGGCCGTAGCAGAGAAAGCTGGCCTGCACAGGACGTACATTAGCCAAGTCGAAAGGGGCGTTCGTAATCTATCCATTGATAGCATGGAACGCTTAGCAGAGGCCGTAGGGATGGAAGTATGGGAAATGCTCCGTCCGTAGCACAGCCACATCAACAGGCAGCAACACTGCCAATTCAAAACAGATAGCCGCTTATCATTAATGCCAGACGAGAACGCTACATACAGCGCCGTCAAGGGTGGCTCACAGGGTATACCCCAACGAACCAATCAAACTAATCCATTTATATGGCTCAATAGGGTTGACTGTATGTGAGCCATGCATCAATATTGAGCCACACACCCAAATGAGCCACATAAAGGAACCACAATGAAAACAATCTACTACGGTCGCACCAGCACGAACGACGGCCAAACTAGTGCAAGCCAATACGACGACGCGAGCAAGCAAGGAGTCGATGAAAAGCATGTTCACGTTGACGAGGCTACAGGCGGCTATCACATTGCCCCATCAGATCGCCCAGAGTGGCGACGTGTTATGGATAAACTATCAGACGGTGGGGTGCTGTACGTTCGATGGCTAGATCGCATCAGCCGCCGCTATGACGAACTCAACCTTGTCATGCAGGAACTGATGCGCATGGGCGTCAAAGTCATCTGCACTCTAAATGGAATGACGTTCGACGGCACTGCTACCAATGCCATCGACAAAGCTACCCGAGATGCCGTACTGGCCTTCATTGCCGCCCAAGGCGAAGCTGATTACCTGAACCGCAAAGAAATGCAGAAGCGAGGCATTGAAGTAGCGAAGGCAGCAGGCGATGGACGTTATGTAGGCCGTGCCAAAGTTGCTGACCCGACTACCGTAGCGGCATGGCGTGCTGAGAATGGAGCAAGCATCAGGGTCACCGCTGCGCATTTTGAAATCTCTACGGCCACAGTCAAACGATACTGCACTACAACAACAGCGTAAGCCGATAAATTTTTTGACAACACTAATTCTCTGGTAGCAGCAGTGATCCAGCGGTACTATGCGTGCTTCTACCTAGACACAGGATCGCTAAATGATCTGGATCGCAGCGGGTGTCGTTCTCCTATTTTTGGTGCGTCATCTTTGGAAAATATATAACCACCCATCCAATGTGATGACTCGGCAAGCAGCCCACATGAATTGGGTAGTAGCAGGACGAGTAAAAAACGATAACGGTGGTAATGATCTATTGCTCTCCCGCAATTCTTACACCGCTCGTATAGCATGGCAAGACGGTACGCCGACACTCGTCAAGCCGCCTTGCACTGAACATTTCAGCAGCTTCATAGCGATAGAACACTGGATCTGTAAAGCTGAGAAAGGTACAAAACCGCTAGATATTCCTGGATCGTTTAAAGAGTACGAAGAGCAGGTATTAGATGCATTAACGCTACGAGACGCTACTGCTGTCGATGCCTATGACGTCTATATGCACTACCTTGAAGTCTCCACTTCAGACTTCGATTACCTGAATGCCTCTTTGGAGCTAATGCATGATGGATATCAAAATGGTATCGATCCAGCTATCATCGGAAGTACACTCATTAAGGCTCTGTTGACCGCTCCTAAGAGAGGCGAGAAACCTTCTGCCGTGTTGCGAAGAGTAGCATCACTTGGCTAGTTCGTAGCACCAAGCAACTCATCGGAGACTGCATGTCGTCTGTATATAAATACATTCCAGAACAGTACGTTGCAAACTTCCTTCGGGGCGAAGTGCTATTCAGGTCACTATCGTACTTTAGAGACTTGGAAGACGAGGAAAAGAAGGTACGGGGTGATATGTACGAGGGTACTAGACTGCACCAGAAGCCAGAAGGACTCGATCTGATGCTGAACGATGATCCAAAGCCAACTATTATGCAGGGATCGTTTGAATCTAGGGTACAAAGTGACGATATATTTGTGTTCTGTCTCAGTACAGTGCTATCTACAGACCTCGCCAATGACTTTAAGACGACAGCCTGTATCGAAATTCATAATCCCAGCTACCTCATAGGACGCATTCGCTCAGCGCTTGAGCGCCGCCCTTCCGTCAAAAACAAGAAGCTGCTACACGATACCGTACAGTATTACGGCCCTGAGCAAGAGGTAGGAGTGGCATGGGCCTTACCTGATCGTATTGCAATGTCAAAGACAAGGGACTACGAATGGCAGTCTGAATACCGACTTGCCTTCTCGATCAAGAACGCATTCGAAATAGGCACCACTCAGCATGCCTTTGTCCTGCCAAATCGTGAATGGGAAAAACTACCATCTTCCTACCCAGAAATGCTTTTAAAGGTTGGCGACTTACGGCGCTGCTGCAAAGTATGGGAGTTTGACACTAACGGCGTGCCCGTCGAAAAGCTTGGCAGGTTTTGATAGCACGCCTATTAAGTGGCTTACAGCTAGAAGACGGTAGAAGAGACTGTATTTTGGAGGCGATAAAAACCACTCGACCTGCGCTCAAACGCCTCCTAGCCATATTTCAGGGCATTCTGAGGCAATACCTTACCGCCCTTTCGCCTATTAAGTGAAGAATGCGACCTCGCAGCATACCCAGAATTGCCATAAGGCAACTCTATCGACTTCCATATTCAACGTTTCTGTAAATTTTTTTATAATTCAGGCCATATTGTATCTATGGCTACGCACGGGTATCGAAAATCTCACTGGAGCGGGCTTAGCCTTCAACCTGTTCGAAAGCATCACTCAATTTGAAGGTGAGAACATGCGAAGACATCGAAAGGTTGGGATAGAAATAACCAAAGCGGAGGGGAAATAGACGGGTCGTGCTCCAAACGCACAAGCAAGACTGCAAAGGTTGTTTCGTTCGCAGAAAAGGAACTGAGGAGACAAGAAATTACCGATACCACCAGTAAAGGTATTGCAAGCGTCTATCGAGTACTGAAAACTGTAAATTAAAAAGCCGAGAAATATAAATTTCCCGGCCCACGATACTATTCAACTACCGGTGTAACCATGTATCCGTGCATTAGCAATACAATCTACGCGATTTGTATATCCTTGCGTTGAAGCTCCGACAATTTTGCCATTTGCTGCCGTTCTCCTCCAACGCCAGCCCTTTGACGGATCTTGATAGAATTCCCATTTGTCATTCATGTGTCACCTCATCTTAAATGTTGGCAAACAATAAACCACATTAGAAATCGAGCTAAAAACTACATATAGTAGAAAAATCGTAGCCCTGTACTGATTGTAGTACTTTCTTAGCTGGTTGGCTACAAGAATCATTTTTTCAGAGAATGTATTACTCGTCCTCCTCCGTACTCATTGATTTCCCCAATCACTATTGAGAGACTCATTACATTCACACTAATGATTTTATCGACAAGCAAACTTTTTTGAAAATAAATTTGTGTAATTCGGCCCAATTATTACGATAGTCGGCCTGCCGGATACGGAAGTGAAGGAATCGCGCGACCGCGTCCGTGCCGCGCTGCAAAACTGCGGCTTTGAGATGCCGGCGCGGCGCATCACGGCCAACCTGGCGCCGGCGGACTTGCCCAAGGAATCGGGGCGCTTCGACCTCCCTATTGCCTTGGGTATCCTGGCCGCCTCCGGCCAGTTGCCGGGCGACCAATTACATCACTATGAATTCGCGGGCGAACTGTCGCTCTCAGGCCAGTTGCGTCCCATTCGCGGCGCGCTGGCCATGACCTTTGCCATGCAGCGCAGCCCGGCGGGCGCGCCACGCGCCTTCATCCTGCCGCAGGCGAACGCGGACGAGGCGGCGCTCGTCAGCGATGCCTGCATCTATCCCGCCCACAGCCTGCTGGAAGTCTGCGCGCATTTTGCCGCGCACGGCAGCCAGACCGCCCTGCAACGCCATCAGCCCATGCTGGCAGCGCACGTCTTTCCGTATCCCGACTTTGCCGACGTGCAAGGGCAGCAGCAGGCGCGGCGGGCGCTGGAAGTGGCGGCCGCAGGCGGCCATAACGTCCTGATGGTCGGGCCGCCGGGCGCGGGCAAGACCATGCTGGCCAGCCGTTTTCCCGGCGTGCTGCCGCCCATGAGCGACGAAGAGGCGCTGGAATCGGCTGCCGTGCATTCGCTGGGTGGCCACTTCAAGGTGGAACACTGGAAACGCCGCCCCTACCGCGCCCCGCACCAGACGGCGTCCGGTGTGGCCCTGGTGGGCGGCGGCAATGTTCCGCGCCCCGGAGAAATCTCGCTCGCGCACTGCGGCGTGCTGTTTCTCGATGAAATCGCCGAATTTCAGCGCCGGGTGCTCGATGTGTTGCGCCAGCCCATGGAATCGGGCGTGATCAACATTTCACGCGCGGCCCGCCAGGCCGAGTTTCCTGCCCGCTTCCAGCTGATCGCCGCCATGAATCCCTGCCCGTGCGGCTATCTGGGCCACGCTTCGGGACGTTGCCGCTGCACGCCGGACGCCGTGCTCCGTTATCACAGCCGCCTGTCCGGCCCGCTGCTCGACCGTATCGACCTGCAGATTGAAGTGGCCGCGATGCCGCCGGCGGCGCTGGGCCGGCACGCCGGCGCCGGAGAAAGCACGCGAGCCATCGCCACAAGGGTAGCGGCAGCCTTTGCCCTGCAGCTGGCGCGCCAGGGAAAGGCGAATCAGCGCCTGAGCAGCACGGAAATCGAACAGCATTGTCGCCTGGAAACGCATGGCGAACAGCTGCTGCACGGCGCCAT
Source organism: Janthinobacterium sp. BJB304 (assembly GCF_002735765.1). NCBI lineage: Bacteria > Pseudomonadati > Pseudomonadota > Betaproteobacteria > Burkholderiales > Oxalobacteraceae > Janthinobacterium > Janthinobacterium sp. BJB304. The sequence goes on along the minus strand of NZ_PDZN01000009.1, from coordinate 1,459 downwards.
GGCGCGATTGCACTGGTCGGCGCGTACCTACCACCGCGTACTGCGCGTGGCGCGCAGCATCGCGGACCTGGAGGCTAGCCCCGGCATCACACAGCCGCACGTCGCCGAAGCGATCCAGTACCGGCGCGTGCTGCGTGAAATATAAGGCGGCCCGTAAGTGCCAAACGTGCACGATTGCGCGCGACTGGCGGCGCTGCTACCATCTGCTGATGAAAAAACCATCACTTGCCCTCTTTCTGGCTACGCTCGCGGCCGCCGGCGTCTTGTCCGCCTGCAGTCCGAAGTTCGACTGGCGCGACTACCGCAGCCCCGACGCCCAGTTCACGGCCTTGTTCCCAGGCAAACCGGCCGTGCTGACGCGCGAGATCGATCTTGATGGTAAGAAAATCAGCCTGACCATGACGGCCAGCGAGGTTGATGGCAATACCTTCGCCATCGGCAGCGCCGTGCTCGACAGTGCAGAACAGGCGCAAGCGGCCCTGCCCGCCATGCAGACTGCCCTGTTAAAGAATATTAACGGCACCGTGCGCAGCGAAAAATCGGCATCGACGGCCAGGAGCACGGCGGCAGGAACACACCAGCACAGTTCGCTCAGCATCGAGGCCAAAGGCACGCAGCAAGGCAAGCCTGTCTTGCTGGTCGGCCGTTTCGTGGCGCAGGATAAACGGATTTTCCAGATCATCATCCTCGGTGAAGAAAGCAAGCTGTCGCGTGACACCATCGACACTTTCATGGACTCGGTGAAACTGGATTGAGACTTAACGATCGCTTAAACGGGTATTTTCACCGTAAGCAAGCTCTTGTAAATGCGTGCGTTGTCCAACAGATGGCCCTATCCGGCTTGCAAATGTGCAATCCGGGCAATCGGACGGCCTGTGCGACATTTCAAGTCGTGATATTGTTTCGACACTAACAACAAGTTTCAGAAAGCGCTTATGTTGATCTCATTCAAATCCAAATCCTCCCCTGAAGTGCTGATGTACCAGGAACATGCCCAGCGCATCCTCGACATTCTGCACAAGAACCCCACGCGCGGCGTCATCACGCCAGCCGAAGCGGGCGATGCCCTGGCCCTGCTGGAAAAAGAAGTCGCGGAAAGCAAACTGCATCCGGAAAATGACGTCGAACACGATGCGCATACGCCGGAAACGCTGGAAGATGGTGAAACGGGTGCCCATGCGCGCGCGCAAAAAGTGCATTTCTCGCAGCGCGCCTATCCCTTGATGGAGATGCTGCGCTCGGCCAAGGCGGAAAATGAAAGCATCACCTGGGGCATCTGATTCGATGAATGCTGCAGACGAAAAAAAACCCCGCTGATGCGGGGTTTTTTTATATAACAAGCCTGACGATAACCTACTTTCACACTGGTTGCAGCACTATCATCGGCGCAAAGTTGTTTCACGGTCCTGTTCGGGATGGGAAGGGGTGGGACCAACTTGCTATGGTCATCAGGCATAAC